>JALZVT010000015.1 GCA_023300545.1 Pseudomonadales bacterium | reverse complement strand
CGTAGCCAGAGCCCCTGGCAACCTGTGTTTTCGGCGTGTTCAATCTAAATCTACCGACCCACTCCTTTTCAAAACTTTATTGCGGCTAACCACTAACCTAATCGGCTAGTCGATTGGAACCGGTTGCACTTTCCATCGCCTTGCCCAACTTGATCGCTGACGAACGCTGCTTGGCAGGACCGGTGTAATACCACTCTGCTCGCGCGCGCTGAGTATTCAGATCAACGATGAGGTAGCCGTTTTCAAGACCGTTGGCGTACTTGATGTGGGGCTGATCTTGCGAGGCCTTTGCGACCAGCTCTTCAGCTGCGGGGGAGGCGCTTGCTAGTGGCGGTGAGCTGACCGCAGGGGCGACCAGCTCAATAGCCGCGCTGGTGTTTTTATCGATGCCGGGCACTTCCATGCCCCAGGCACTGTGCACGTCCCCGGTGAGAATGATTAGGTTCTCAAGTTGGGTGTTGTCGATGTGCTCGAGCACTCGCCGTCTTGATTCGCGGTAGCCATCCCAGCTATCTGGGTTGAGCACGGTGTTGGCGTCGCTCCAGGTGGCAAAGACCACCTGTTGCCCCAGTAGTTTCCATTGCACACCCTCGGTGTGTGCAGCACTTAAGTGATCAAATAATCGGGCTTCTTGAATGGGTCCGAGCAACGTTCGTTCTGGGTCGTTTGCATTGGCAAGATCGTCGCGCACGCCAGGTTCGTCGCGGCCTTCCAGTCGGGTGTCGAGCATGATCAGATCAACGAGGTTGCCGAATCGAAAATTTCGGAACAGGCCGCTGGGCAATTCGCGTACGGGCATCCATTCATAGTAAGACTTGATCGCGGCGGCCTTGCGGGTGCTCCACGCGCCTTCGCCTTTGTCAGGGTTGTGATTCTCTGCACCGCCCGTCCATGAATTATTGGCGCTTTCGTGGTCGTCCCAGGTCACGATCCACGGATGGCGAGCGTGGGCATCCTGTAAATCAGACTCTGCCTTGTGCTGGGCATGACGCTCGCGGTAATCAGTGAGAGAGACGATTTCTTTATTGGGCTCAGGTACTCGGTTCAGCGGTTCGCCATCGCCGTATTCGGTGTTGCCGTATTCGTACAGATAGTCGCCCAGGCAGAGCACGGCGTGTAGGTTGTTGGTGTCTGCGATCTGCCGATAGGCATTGAAATAACCCTGTGGGTAATTAGCGCAAGACGTGACGGCCAGCCTGATATGGTCGGTTGTGGCTGTTGGCAGAGTGCGGGTTTGGCCGATGCGGGAATTCACGCCGTCGTTGGTGAAGCCGTAGTAGTAGTTGGTGTCTGCGCTTAAACCGGTCGCATCGACCTTTACGCAGTAGTCGTGAATGGGTTGAGCGCTAGCGACGCCACTGGCAACCGGGTTTTTGCCGGATTGGTTGGTGCTAATCCACCACTCAACCTGAAGGCTTGTCGCTGAAGATGCAGATTCTGCTGGCGTGCATCGGGTCCACAGTATGATTCGATCCATCAGTGGGTCACCGCTTGCCACTCCGTGTTGGAAGCGTTTTCCTGGGTTGTTGCTGGTGGCCGTGTTGGTGGATAGACCGGCAGGTGCGGTGCTTTCGCACCCAGCGACCGTGCCCAGTAGTGTTGAGGCGATCGCGCCTGATGAGATGAAATGTCGTCTGTCCATTATTGGTTTTCCGCTGTTGGGTTAGGCCCGGTGTACTTTTAGCAGACTATTGGAGAGACGTCTTGGTAAGGCGCTTGGTCGGGAGGCTATTCGGGGGAGAGTAGGAGCGTTAACGCCCCTCGCAGTGGTAGATCTGAACGTGCACTGGGTTCGTGAGTGCCTTTGACCCGCAGTGAGAGGGTGGCATTGCTGGCATTGTCGTCGCAGCCCTTTACGCCAGCGCCGGAGAGACGTTCGAGGGCTTCGCCCATGGTGACTGGCAAGGGCTGAGTGGTATTAGTGCTGTAGGTCACCTCAAAGCCCACGGCGCTGCCACCCTGAGTGGCCTCGAAGGCACCGTTGTGGCCGCTGCCAATGGCAGAAAGATGGTATTGGTCTGAGCCATGACCAGAGATGCACGCTGAAGTTTGGCCTCCGAGCCTGCCCTGGGGGTCAATGCTCAGGCCAACATCTGCGATGCCCTGAACGTCCAGGCGTTCGGGTATGACCAAAGATATATTGGTGTTGCCGGTAGAGGCAGAGCCAGCCGATGCGACCACGCCGTCTTTGGCAGCGTTGGCGTCAACAGCCCCAACGGCCATTAGTAGAACAACACTGCCGTAGGTTGTGCCCGTTCTAGGAGAGTCTTGCTTGACGCGGGGGGACGACGACACGCAGTTGCGGGTTAGTTTTAGAAGATGCTGTGCAAAGGTGTTGGCCATTTATCAAGCATAGCGACCTCCGGGTCAGAAAGGCAGGTTGAAAAGTTAATCGAGTGGTAAGTCGCCGCTGACAAAGCAGCTACATTTTTCTACAAAGGTGGCACTCGATCGAGATTCCAGCGGGTTGCCTCTTCGTACGCTGCGGCGATTTGCAGCGAGGCAAAATCGGTATAGCGCTTGCTGATGATTTGCAGTCCCATCGGCAGGCCGGCGGCGTTGAACCCGGCGGGGACGTTGATAACCGGACCGCCTGACAGGGTGCCAATGGTGACCACTTCCATCCAGCGGTGGTAAGTGTCCATAGGCTTGCCGTTAATGATTTTTGGCCAGTGGGTTGTTTTTGCAAACGGAAAGACCTGGGCGGTTGGCAGTACCAGATAGTCAAACCTCTCGAACAAGCCCGACAATGCTCGATAAAACCGTGCCCTTTCGCCTGAGGCACGGGAAATATCATCCGCGGTCAGTTGCGCGCCGTTGGTGATTTCCCAAAGGGTCTCTGGTTTGAGTTGTTTGCGCAGGTTTTGATCAGCGTACAACGGCAGTGACTTGCTGCGGGTTAGCCAATGACGGAAGGTCAGCCAGGTCTGCCACAGTTCTGGTAGCGAGTAGTTCAGGTAGGCTTCGTCGACCTCACAGCCGATGTCCCGAAAACCGCCAAGTGCCTTTTCGCAGAGGTTGATGACGCCAGCTTCCATCGGTAAGTAGCCGTCCAGATCACCCAGCCAGCCAATGCGAGTGCCTTTCCAGTGTGAGTGCTTTGCCCCGGTTCGCCCCAGCGGTTGCAGAAACTGCGCGGGATCTATCGGCAACGACGTTGGTGAGGCAGGGTCATGGCCGGCCATGGTGGATAACAGCAGGGCGGTGTCTTGCACGGTGCGCCCCATGGGGCCGTTGCAAGGCAGTTCTTCGATATAGCTTTCTGACAGTGGCACCAGGCCCGTCGAGGGGCGAAAGCCAATGACGTTGTTAAAGGCGGCGGGGTTGCGCAACGAACCCATGTAATCGCTGCCATCGGCAACCGGTAACATTTGCATGGCGAGTCCTACGGCGGCGCCTCCGCTGCTGCCACCAGCGGTGCGGGCGTGATCCCAGGCGTTGCCGGTCGTTCCGAATACCTGATTATAAGTCTGTGAGCCAAGGCCAAACTCGGGCACGTTGGTTTTGCCAATAATAATGGCGCCAGCGCGTTTGATGCGAGCGACATAGGTTGTGTCGCTGTTCGCGACATTGTCGATAAATATTGTCGATCCGCGGGTTGTCACCAAGCCTTTGGCGTCTGCCAAGTCTTTAACCGCATGGGGTAGCCCATGCATCCAGCCGTAATAGTTACCGGACGCGAGTTCGGTATCTTTGATGGCTGCTTCCGCCAGTAGTGTCTCTTCGCTGCGTAGAGACACAAGGGCACATACCTTCGGGTTGTGTTGTTGTATTTGTGCCAGGTACGCCGTCATGACCTCGACACAAGAGAGTTGCTTCGCTTTTATCGCAGCCGACAGATCTGCAGCGCTCAGGCTGACGATTGGCGCTTGGCTATTCATGGCGTTGGCTTCCTCGCTCATTTTGCGTTTTTAGCGGCTTTCAAGATTACGTCTGGGTTGCGTCCGGGTTGCTACTGCCCTGACTGTATCCATGGCATTATTACAGGCTTAGGCGAGCTCTTGGGGAAGGGACTATGATTTCTAGAACAGTCGTTGTGCTGGGCCATTGCGCGTCAGCGGCGCGAAAGTGCAGTGTGCAATTTCTCTTGAGGCTTATTGCCGGTATTGCGTTGTGCACGCAAGCGTTGAATGTCGCTGCGGAGGAACCTGCAAACTACTCTACATCGGTAGGTAAGGCGTATCCACAGAACGTCTA
>JALZVT010000014.1 GCA_023300545.1 Pseudomonadales bacterium | reverse complement strand
CGCCGCCAGTACTGCCGGTAAGTTCACCGTTGATTGCAGCAATAAACAAATCTTCGCTGGCCGGATCAGCGTGTGCCGGTTGTACAGCACCTGCTGTGGCTGGCAAATCGGTAGAGGTTGTAGTGCCGGCAATGTAGGCGACCTCGCCGTTTGCGTTTAATATCAAACCACCGTTGTCGTCGCCATTACCACCAAAATAGCTGCCTTGTTGAATAGTAGTGAGATCAGCGCTTAACAGAGCGATGTAGACATCACCCAAATTCTCAGCGCCGGCACCACCAAAGGTTTCCTGCAACCCGCCGGTGACCGCAGGCATGTCTGGGGAGTTAGTTGCGCCAGAGAAATACAGTGCGCCGTTCTGGTCGAACACAGCGAAGCCTAACTCATCGCCGCTGCCACCAATGTAAGTGGTGCGTATCAGCGTGGTCAGATCGGAGGATAGCGAGGCGACAAAGCCATCACCCACAGCTCCTCCACCCGCGAAGTTTGGCTGTGCCGCCCCATTGGTGCCTGGCAAGTCGGTTGAGTTAGTGCCACCTGAAAGGTAAAGATTGCCGCCATTGCTACTCGGACTTAAGGCGAACTCCACACCGCTACCGCCAAAATAAGTCGCCTGCGTAATGCTGCTGAGGTCGGCGCTTACCAGGGCAACAAAGGCATCAATCCCACCTTCATCTACTACTCCTCCGTTAAAGGTGCTCTGAGCACCGCCCGCTACATTCGGCAAATCTGCCGATGCGGTGCCTCCCGCAAGATAGAGCGCTCCTCCAAGTTCGGTGAGAGTGGCAACGAGTTCCTGGCCTGATCCACCAAAGTAGGTCGCCTGATCGACCACGGTCAAACCGGCGTTGAAGCGCACTACAAATGCATCACTGGTTCCATCGCCCGCACTGGCAAAGGCAGACTGCGCACCGCCCGAGCTTCCCGTCAGGTCCGTCGAGCTGGTTGTACCGGCAACATAAACGCCGTTGCCGTTGACCAGCAGAGAAAAAGCCTGATCCAGGCCATCACCACCGTAAAAAGTGCTTTGAGTTATCGACGTCAAGGTTAGCGGCATGCGTGTGACAAACAGATCTGATGGCGCGGGAAACTGGTCACCAGTGGTCTGGGCGCCCCCGGTTACGCCGGGAAAATCGATTGAATCTGTTGTTCCCAGTAAGTACAGAGTGTCGCCATCCATGGCAACAGCTGAAATCACGTCTGTGGTAGACCCGCCCAGGTAAGTGGCTTGCACGATCGTGCTGAGATCGGCTGATAGACGAACGGCAAAGCCGTCGCCCTGTGCCAAACCGGCGTTAAACGGCGAGTTACCGGCAAATGCTGCCTGCGCTCCGCCACTGGTTCCCGGTAAATCTGCAGAGCTGGTATTGCCCACAATCAGCAAGTCGCCGTTCTCGAGTTCGTTCAGGCTTTGCACAACTTCATCGGCACTGCCGCCGTAATAGGTCACCTGCTTGAGCGCTGTCAGATCAGCCGACAGTCGCGCGACTGCGATCTCTTGACCACCACTAGAGGCTGCCTGAGTGCCACCTGTGGTGCCCGCCAAATCTGTAGAGGTGGTGCTGGTAAGCAGATACAGATCGCCATTAGAATGCGCGAGACTGCCCGACCCAGAATCGGCCGCACTGCCGCCAAAGTAGGTGGTGCGCGACACAGGATCTATCGTCAGCGGAAGGTGCTTATTGTAGGGGCCAAGATTAAACCCGAATTGTTGCGGACCTAGCTTGAGCCAACTAACTTGCACGGCCGCCCGCCCTTGCTCGGTGTTCTGCCACGCCACCGGTGCGGAATATTCGAAGCGGGTTTTGGTGCCGGAAAAACTCAATTGAAGCCTGCCATCGACGTCGATTTGCGCGCGCTTCGCACCACCTAAAGATAGCTGGATGAGCGCGGAATCTGCGTTTGGAGCGAGCTCGAACAGACGCTCCAACTCACTCCCGTTCAATTGCAAAAGAATATCGATTCCAGGGTAGGCGTTGTCCATACGCAAGCCATCAAACCGAGGTAAACCCGTTCTCCATCGCGCCGAATCGGCACCACGAAAATAACTGGCTTTCGTCGATTGTGCAGCAACACCTTGCCAGGCGTTAGTGCGTGCCCCAACAAATACTTCGGTAACCTGCGATTCAGTCCGCGCCACCTGATGTATCAGTTTTCCCTCCGCATTTATGGTGCTCGCACCCGAACTGGTCGTTGTGCGGTACGCCCAGTCAGTTGGCCATTGACCGGCATTAGGTTCCCAACCAGATAACGAGAGTGCAAAGACGGGAGTACTAAAACCTAGAAGTAGAGTCAATACGAGGCAGGAAAACTTCAGATCCGTGACCAAATAAATCATTGTTGGTCTGTGCCGATGCTTAGTTAAATGGAACATGGCGGATGTTTATCCTTCTGACTCTTAATTGACTAATTCTTAGTTACTGCCAACTTGTTCGCAGCGATCACCCACGACTATCGCCAATCGACAGAGCAACACTATGCAGTGAAAATATGTGCGTCCTGCCACCAGAACTGGTGACAAACGCCAACCGTATTCCTAGAACAAAAAGCCTTGATTTCGCATAGGCTATTTCCCCTGTATGCAGAAGCACTCTTTAGATCTAAGACAAGCTTGCTTGCAAGCTTCACCATTTATAAGCAGGTAATGTTGGTCCTATTACTTCCGCGTTAGACCAATGGTTGTCTTACAGCAGATTGAACAAAAACAGACGTAAGCCGAACAAAGCATTGCCGCCGTCATTTGGTCTAAACCTCTTTGCGCTATCGCTACACTCTTGAGCCAGAACTCATCACCAAGATACTCGACCATATCCGAATTCCGAGACCCACCTCGCCAGGCACCACGGCGCACCCTGCCACCAAGCGGCGTTGTGACGCCCGTCACGTTTTCCTAAGATTGTCGATTCCGGGCCCGGGGTGCTTTGTGAATAATTGCTGTTGTCGAGACGGCGGCCCGATTTTTTGCCTTCAATGCGATTAGTCTTTCTAGTCGTATATGCATCGGGGACCATCTTGAATCTAACCTACAACCAGCAAGTCGTGAGCGTATCTGCTGACCGTTTCTGGCGGCACCATTTAGGCTATAAGCTGCCTGCGCTTGCGTTGCTCATGATCATCACCTTCGTCGTTCTCGAGATTACCGGCCAATACCTAGAGTTCAGCTCCTATCTGGGTGCCGCCATTAACGTGCCTATTGTGATCATGTGCTACTCGTTCATGCGCATCCGAAAACTAGCGGTACAAGAATTCAATGCGGTGCGCGACGCGCCAGTTGTACTCGAGTTACACAGCAACGAATTGCTTGTTCGTTCTGCAATCGGTGAACTGCGTGTCGAATCTGACCAACAGGTACAGGTGTTGCGGGCACAGAATTCACTGGTACTTGCCCTAGGGCAGGCGAAGTATCTTGCGGTGCCATTGCTCGGTTTGAGCGACCAAGAGAAAGACTCATTGGATAGCTCGTTTAACCGGTGGAATTGGTCGAAAGCAGCCTAGCCTTTGGAATCGCCAAAAGGCCGGTGAGCGTAAAGAGCGACCCCATGAAGTTTTCAAACTATTGGCCGGATTATTTACGCGAGCATTCAAAGCCCGCCACGCGTGCCATGCACTATATTCAAACCGTATTTGGCGGCGCGGCCATTTTGGGGTCTATTGCCACGCAAGACTGGCTGTTCTTGGTGGCTATATTGGTTGTCATTTTTATATGGGCACTGGCCGCTCATAAACTTGTTGAAGGCAATCGACCCGCTGCGGCCACACATCCGTTTTGGTGGTCTGTAGTCAATGATCTGCGCATGTTGGCGCATTTTGCGACAGGCACCTTGGGCCGAGAGCTCGAGAAAGCGGGCGTGACTCAAGCTAAGTAAGCCAACATTGAGCCCTTGATTCTGTGCCGCACAGGGTAACTCTCCTACCCTCTCGGAACAGCAAAAGCCCTAGTCACTAATCGCGGTTGAAAAATGCCTTCCTGGTTTCTTCTGTCGGATCACCAACTTTCAGATCGTTGCCCATCACAGCCATACCACGCTGGACGCCCGGGCGGGCTTCCATATCCGCAAGCCACCGTGCAACGTTGGGGAATTTCGCGATATCCACGCCGTGCAGTGCCTGCTGCTGGTCAATCATCCAGGGATAGGTCGTCATGTCGGCAATGCCAAAATCATCCCCAGCAATACATTTCTTTGTTGCCAACTCGCGGTCAATAAGGCCGTAAAGCCGCTGCACCTCACCGCTATAGCGATCGATTGCATAAGGCACCTGCTCATCAGCATAACCACGGAAGTGGCCGCATTGGCCAAACATCGGGCCAATATTTGCGCACTGAAAAAACAGCCACTGCGTCACAACCGATTGCTGCACAGGATCAGTCGGCCAAAACTTACCCGTTTTCTGGCACAGATATAAAAATATCGCCCCCGATTCAAAAACAGTATGTGGCTTTCCACCCGGGCCATCATGATCGACTATTGCCGGCACCCGGTTATTCGGACTGATCGCGATAAATTCAGCGGCGTGCTGATCGCCCATTAGAATATTGATTGGCTTAACCCTGTAGTCGAGCTCAAACTCTTCCAGAGCGATGGCCGTTTTATGCCCATTCGGTGTTGGCCAGTAATAGAAATCAATCATGACGCATGCTCTTTCTGCCGGGCCAGTACATCTTGTACTGCTTGCTGGCATCGCGCAGCGCTACCATCATCCGTGAAGTCTTTTTCGAAATGCGATTGCACCGATGGCCGCTGAATGGCCTCATCGTACCAATCGGATAGAGCTGGCCGTCCATCGCGCCATTTGAAATTGGGGTGAATGGGGTCCTTCGCCTCATAAAATTCAGCACGAAAGCCAAGGTAGCTTATTGCGTGCAACATCGCTGCCTGGCCAACGTCAAATTCATCCCAACCGCGCGCCGCATCCTGCTCAAGCTTATCTAATGCGCGGATGAATTTTGGCCACACCGATTCAAACAGGACCATATTCCATTGTTTAGGCTCCTGCCATTGCTCGGCCACCATCTGCACCGTAGTTTCAAAAATGGTGTCGCTCATCGCCAGCCGCGTGATCGCATCCCAGCGTTTCGGCCCAGCTTCTGGATACATGCGTCGCGCCTTGCTGGTCGCGTCGAAATATTCGCAGACCGCCTGACTGCCAAAAATGACCTGCCCGCTATCAAGCGCTAGTGTGGGCACTTTGCCCAACGGATTGATGGCCGCAATGCTATAGGCGTCGCCCTGATCTTCACCGAGCAGATTTTTGAACGGAAATGTAGCAACCCGATCCAGATCGTCCCAATGACCACACTCATGCGCAGTTACCAATACCTTGTGTACGAATGTATGGAATGGCGAATAGAATAATTTCATGCTCAATATTTCCTTCAAAAGAAAACCACATGGTCACCTATCCAGCGCGCACCATCGGTCGGATTGTCTGCAGATTAATGCAACACCCAAGGGCTGACCATCGGGATATCCTTCGGATTCATTTGCCAAACTAAAAAAACGTCTGCCAAGTGATCTAGACTAGTCATTCTCGGTAAGCAGAGTTTTTACGGCCACGCTGCTGCCACCACGAACAGCACCATCAGCGCCCTCCCGGAACAATACATGCAGGCGATTGCGTTCAGGGTTGAATGCAACATCTTCACTGCCAGCCGCGGCGTACACATTAAAGGTCACGATTTCATCGGTGGCGATGGTGCGATCAACAACGGGCGCAGGCTCCGCAAGGCAGACTCCGGTGTCTGGGTTTGTCTCGCAAATCGTCAGCGTGAGATCAGGCAGGCCGGTGACGCCAGCAACGCCGGAGATTCTGCCACCAAGCTCCAGTGCTGGTTCTGCGCGTATCAGTGCAGACCCGCCAATATTGATGGTGGATACGGCGAACAACGACCCACCCTGAGACGGCAGCTCCACCACCCCAGGTGTGGTGATGGTCGCCACCGAGGTGGGCAAGTCGGGAAGATTGCTGTCGCTGACTGCAAACCCAAAGGTCGTCACGCCGGCAACCTGCTCAGAAATTAGCGCGTTGTCGCAGGAAAACCTCAAGTCCAGTAACTCTGTGGCTTCATTCAAACCGTTGTCTGTGCCCTCTGCACGGATTGAAAACAACAATGAGGTGGCGCCCCCGGCCGGCACGCCAAATGCCCCCTCGGTGCCAGCGATCGGCGCGTTGGTTATCGGATCGGTAACAACGCTGGTCAGCGCGATGCCTGCCGTGCTGGCCCGAGCCAGCACCGCACTGCAGTTGGTGGCAGCAACCGTGCCGGTATTAAGCACTGTTGCAAACGCCGTCACTGGGTCTGTACTGGTGCTGCTGTTCGTTTGCACTCGGCTGGTTGGTAACACCGCACTGATTACGCTCGCCTCTAGCGGCGAAGGGTTTAATGCCAGCTGATGCAGACTTAACGGCACGGGGCCGAGCATCATCAGCGGCTCAAAACTGGGGCGTAGCGCATAGAATCTGTCTTCGAACGGATGCAGAGCCAGTGAACGCGCTCTAACAGGGCCCGGCTCTTCAAAGGTCAGGAGCCCGGTTTGAGGATCGCGCACAAAACTGGTTAGTGCACCGATAGAGGTGCGCCCGTTAACCAGCAAGTCGCCGGTGGCGAGCAGTCGGGTTTCGTTTTGGTTAAACCGCAATACCTCAATGAAGCCCAACTGGCCGGTTGTTGGTTCTGTTGTAGTGGTAAATTCCTGTAACTCGGTTAGCGCATCGCTATCAGGATCGATTGCGTAAGCCGTGATCCCGCTGCCGTCAGAGGTATACAACGAGCGACCGTCCGAGCTGGGGAGCAAAATTCCCCGAGCGACGCTGCTGGCTAACAGGGTCAACACGCCGGTAGCAGGATCGCGACTGATACGATCGGCGCCATCTATGCGCCCCAGAAACCCTTTTTTGTCACTCGACATCGTTAACTTGTCGTATGGATTCACTGTTGCGCTGAGACTATCGGCCAGCGTTAGAGCGCCATCAGCGGGGCTAACGTTGTAGCGGTGCAGTGCACTGCGTAAGTTAGGTTCCTCCAATTCAACTCCGCTGGTCGCAACGTAGAGATGCCTGTTGTCCTGGCTTAAGGTCATACCGGTGATGGTCTGATCGGTGGTGACACTCAGCTCCGCCACAAGTGTCAGAGCTCCTGTTACAGCGTTTCTCGACAAACGCGCAATCTTTGTAATGCCTGCGACGTAAAGGTGAGTTCCGCTAGCCGTGAACTGCAAGTTCAGCGCTCTGTTCAACTCTGACGATTGGTTCGCGAGATCCAGCGTGTTGTTGTAGGTAGCCTTGCCAGAAGCGTCCAGATCAAACTGGCTGATCAACGCACCCGAGTAGGTGCCGGCATACAGATGACGCGCGTCTGTTGATACAACCGGGCTGAATACGTTGCTCAACTCGGGTTTGAGCGTGGTGTCTTCGAAGCTCGAAAGCACACGAATGGCTGCGGCGTTGGTGGGCGTGGCGGTGATTGCCGTCAGCGCAACCACAAGCACTGCGATGAACTTGGATGTCTTAACGCTCTTGAATTGAACCATTGCACCGGTACTCCCTGTATTGAGGTGTACAGGGAGAGTACCAGATGTGCGAAAGCGGCTCTTTCGCCGAGGCTGGCAATGCGATTAGACAAATAGCAGGTCTAGCGTTCCGGGAGACGACACGTGACCGGCAACTTAGCCCGCCCCCAAAACAGAAAAGGCCCAACGCGCTCACCATCATCAACAAGCCGCAACTGCGGGAATCGTTCGCGCAGCGCCGTTAGCGTCACCCTGGCCTCAAGCTTAGCCAGCTCCCGCCCAATACAAACATGCAGACCCACGCTGAAGCTCAACATCTTTTTCCCAGTACGGTTCATTTTAAACGTATTGGGCTCTGCAAACGCCTCAGGGTCTCGATTTGCGGCGCCGTAATGCATCATGACTTTGGTATTGGCGGGTATTGTCACTTCGTCGATCACGACATCTCGCGATGTCGTTTTGAACAATCCCAACAGCGGCGGATCAAACCGCAGGCTTTCGTTGATCGCATCATCAACCTCGATCTCACCGCGACAAAACTCGCCCCACAGGTCATCAACGCTAAGCAACCGCCACACCAAGTTGGAGATCAATGAGGTGGTGGTTTCATTGCCAGCAACAAATATTTGCCCGGCCAGCGCCACCATCTCTTCATCCGGCAGATACTCTCCATCTTGCTTTGCCAACGCCATTGCAGACAGCAGGTCATTAGAACCACCCGCTTTTCGCTTTAGATGAATCTGCTCCAAAATATAGGCGTTCATCTGCGCTAAGGGTTCAGCGTACTCCGTTGGGTCTGCGGTACACATGTTTGCTACCGACGCATCCGCCCACACTTTGAACTTTTGAATATCGTCTGTGGGAATACCTAATATTTCACAGATGATAATGACCGGCAGTGGAAAAGATAACTCATCGTGTAGATCCCAGGTCTCCTTCTGGGCCACCGCATCCAGTAAGTCTTGCACGATGACTTCCAGTCGGGGCTGTAAATCACCAATCGCCTTCGCCATGAAATCACGTTGAATCATATTTCGTATGAACGTGTGGTGTGGCGCATCAGACAGGATACCCATGGCGGGTACAAAGTTAGGCCCGTTGCCACAGCCTTCGATATAGGTTTCAGCGTCTAGCAAGGCGCCATTAACATCATCGTATCGAGATAGGATATAAAACGGCGGATCAAACTTTTTGTAGAGGTAGGCCCGCTCTTGAGCCAACAGCTTTGTCGCCGTAATCGACGGATCCTGGAGTTCATCAGCCCCCATAAGATCTACATCCCGATTTTGGTGGTCACCAGCTGTTGCTGCCCGAACCTTCACCATACTTCAAATATCCTCTATCCAAGCTTGCTAGCGCAAACGAAAAACTCCGAGTGGCCAATATCTTCTCGCCTTCATGCATCATAGTGCAGCTGTCCGTCGTCTGCAGCTCGCCATCCCACTAGAGAATAGAACGCGTTAAGGTAAGTTGATGAGAAAACCTAACACTACCCTTTGGATTTTTCTTATTAGCTTGGCGGCAGTGCTAGGCGTGCTCGCCTATCACGCAATCACATCGATGCAGAGCTTGTGGGGTGGGCCAGAACACCTGCTTAAAAACTACCTTCTGTCATTGATTTTATGGTGGAGCTGGCTACTCATACCCATGATCGCCTACGCCATTTGGGTGTTGTTTGCTAAGGCAGGTCGGCAACGAGTTGTAGCGAGCCTGGCACTTATTCCCATACTTCTACTGTCTTACGGTCGATTTGTAGAACCAAATCTGCTGGTCGTGGAGCGACATCAGATACCCGCACCTTTTACCTACAAGATAGCGCTTGTGGGTGACGTTCACGTTGGGTTGTTTTCAACCGAGCGACAGTTGCAGCACCTAGTGACCAAGCTCAATGCATTAGCTGTGGATGAGGTTTGGGTAGCCGGAGACTGGACGTATTTGCCGCCGCTAAATATGCATAAGGCATTCGCTGCTCTAAAAGATCTGAATCTTCCGATGTATTCGGTACCTGGCAATCACGACGCTGAACGACCGGGCCCGCCGCTACAAAATGCCCTGCGGCAAGTGCTCACAGACTACGGCGTGCAGCATCTCGAGAACCGTGTTGCCGAGCATGATAATTTCAATCTATTGGGGCTGGGTAGTGCCTGGGCCTTTCAAGCAGATTTCACATTGGCCGCAGAAACCAACAACGGCAAACCCAACATCGTGTTGGCGCATAATCCTGATGTGGCCAATTTTCTACCGGAGCCGGTGTTTTTAACCGTCGCGGCTCACACTCACGGCGGACAGGTTGACCTGCCTTGGCTGACCCAGCGAATTCTTAGTGCGATCACCATGGCCGGGGTCGATGAGGGCTGGTACGAGACACCTGCAGGAACCCTGTTTGTCACCCGGGGTGTGGGCATGGTGGGCCTGCCAGTGCGGTTTCTGAACACCCCAGTCATCGACGTGATCGAGTTTTCGCCAGAGGCGCTAGCACCAGCGCTGCAAGATGCAACAGCGCCAAAGGGTGCTTTTCTCGGCCGGTAGACTACTGTGACGTAGTTGCAACTTAGCGGGAGTACCTAGCGATTTTTGGGGCCAAAGCGCATACCAAAAGAGAACGTCGGATCACGCGCGTCTTTCGAATCGTTTATTCCCACTTCTAGAGCAAGTCGACTGGCCACCCAGAAGCGCGCCGTAACGCCATAAACAAATTGATCATCGTCGCCAAAGTCGACATCAAAGAGTTTGACATACGACAGCGAGGGTTCGATATCTACCGACTCGCCCGCTGCGAAACGCAGTGTCGCGCCGCCAAACCCACCCCAATTGTCATCGCCTGCATCAATAAAGAAAACCTGGTTCTCTACATTCAACAAGCCAGCGTCGAGAATCAAATCGGTTGAAGCCGATAAGCGCGCAATATACCCGGCGCCCAGAGAAAACGTTCGCAGCGTGAAGCCTCGAGTTTCTGCATAACTCGCACCACCGACAATGCGAACGTTACCACCCACTTCATAAGACCCAGATCCCGCCAACGCATCTAGCCCGTCGGTGTTGGCATAGCCAATCGATCCATAGCTGTACGCCCGATCTGTCGCTTGCGCCTCCAGAGAGGCGGTTAGCAACGCAAACGCCAGGCTCAGCGTCGCACCTATAGATACCAAACGGCAGGGGTGTTGGGCGCCGTAGTTTTCAGAATAGTGTTTCAGTTGAGTTTCCCCGGTTCGCAAAACCACGGAGTTTAACAGGAGTATTACCCGTTTAGCTGGAGCCAGTCTGAACGCGCCTCACAGGCGCGGGTCGCTCGATCGCCCCTATATCGCCGAGGTGATTCAGACCAGTACGACAACCGTGATCAGCACAACAGTGACAATACCGCCCTACATGCATGCCAACAGCAGGCTAAGTCCATTGTTCTGCAGCTATGTAGCTATGTAGCTATGCGGCTGCCAATATTAACGTCTTCAATTGTTCGGTGTCATATTGGCCTTTCACCAAATAGTTTTGCACAAAATCAAACTGCTCGCCTTGCGCACGATCTTCTGGTCGGTCCGAACTCGTAAACAGAACGACAACGCTAGTGGAGTAGTCGTACTGACTCCGCACCAACAGAAACTCTCTAAGAAAGCCCCAACCGTCGAGTTTAGGCATGTTGATGTCTAGAAACAGCAAGATAGGTGGGAATTTGCCAGCGTATTTCGCCCGGTTAGCCTCGTAGGCTGACAGTAAACGGATAGCGTCTTCGCCGTCAGGTTGCTCGAAGATAGTTAGCGGCAAACCAGTTCTCTCGAGTTGGCGTTTGAGCACGTATCGATCAATTTCGTTGTCGTCGATAATCAGTATCGAATAATTACTCATAATTCAAAACCGTTGACGTTGTGCTGGCAATCTCCAGTACAAAACGTGTACCTACTTCAGAAGAATCACACGCTATTTTTGCGTTCATTTTGTCGACGTGCTTCTTCACAATCGCCAAACCCAAGCCTGAGCCAACCGCAACCTCGGGATGAAAACGCTTGAACATTTCGAACAGTTCGCCGCGGCGGTTACTTGGAATTCCGCGGCCATTATCTTGCACCGTAAGAACTCCGAGATCCTCTTCAACTCGCCAGATGATTGAGACTCGAGGCTTCGAGCGATTCTCGTTGTAATACCGAATGGCGTTGGAGACCAGGTTATCGACAATTTGCACAAGTCTGATTCGAGTCGCTTTGAATTCCTTATTATCCTCAATGCTTATTTCTACGTGCATACCCATCGCGGTAATGTCTGCCGCATGGCGCTCCATCACCTCAGAAACGATGTCACACATGCGGATGACAACAACCTGATCATTCGCGAGATCGGCTCGCGCAAGCGCCAGAATGTCGACCACCAAACGTTCAAGCGTGTCCATTTGTCGCGTAATACGCTCTGCATTCAGGCTCGCCTCTTCTAGGTTGCCGTCAGCAATGTCAAATCCGATAAGTTGCGACAACCCTTTGGTGCTAGACAAAGGAGCTTTGAGGTCATGAGACGCACGATAAGCAAACTGCGCAAGCTCATCATTGGCTTGGGTCAAACTCGCAGTACGTTCCGCCACCTCGCGTTCAAGCAGAGTGTTCATCTCACGATTTTGAAAGTCTCTCTTAATGCGCACTTCAGCCGCCTCAAGCAATTCGCGCAGCTCACCAGAAACTTGCCCCTTAAGCTGCTCCGCCATAGGCCTGTGTTCGTCTTGCGCAAGTAACTTAGTCGTTCCGCGAAGCGATAAGGTAATGGTTCGAGACAGATACGCAATGGTGGCAATATTTAGAAACGAGACTCCTATGATCAGGGGTATGAGCGTGCTTAGCAGAAATTCAACGGTTCTCGCGATCGGCAGCTCGAAGGCGTTCGAGTTGTCTACAAAGGCTTGGGCGGCTCGCTCTAACGCCGACAAAAGGCCGCTACGGGCTAGTTTTCCGTCAACATACAGAGCCAGACTATTGAGCGCAGAATCGGCATCCGCAACGTCTTTTTGACAGGTTTCGAGTGCCGAGTCTGTTCTGATAAGGCGCATAATGGAGCGGTCGACACCATTAACGGCGGCCAGACAAGCGACAGGCTGTTGACGTATGTCGCTGACAAGCATGGCCAGCCGATCTGGGTCGATGGTACGGCCGCGGTTTATGAACCGCAGCTCTTCGGAAAATACGGTTTGATACTTCAGATGCAAAAAATTCAACCGATGGAAGTCAGCACCTTTGGCTAACTCAAACGCGGTCCATACAGTGAAACTGACTTCCAGCACAGTTAGACAAACAATAAGCGCCAATCGCTGGGATATTTTCATAAGGGTGGGAGTAAACTCTTCCGATCAGGAAACTTTCCGGGTTATCCCTAAAGGGTAGACCATCACCAAGGTTGCGCCATTTCTACGCGGCTCAAGGCTGGGTACACTCAACCTTGACTCGGGCAAAGTCAGACCGCCAATTCCTTGTCACGAAGCGAGTACATGTGATGGCCAAAACCACCCCAACCTCCGCACAACCGTCGCTACAAGAGCGCATCAAAGGTCAGGACTCCTGGACCTTCTCTGAGTGCGTGGGGCTAGCGGGCGACTACAACATGAAAGTGCGCATGGTGATCGCTACGGTGTATGCCGCCGGCAAGACCTACGTAGAACGCGACCTGCAATCGCCCAGCCCGAAAGAATAGGTCAAACGACTCGCACAACCTCGAAGTCCATCAGGATCCTCTGGCGGCGAGCTTTCGCAGGTAGGTTTGCGCCTTGTCCGCTAACCCTGCATCCCGCGCGATGCTCGCACCCGCTTCGAGCAACGAACGATTGTGTGGAGCGCCGACCAGCTGAGCATCAATGACTTCCAGCGCCCGTGCAGAATTGCCCAGTGAATTCAGCGCAATCGCGTAGGTATAACCGAACCGTATACCCTGTGGCGCTAGGGTCCATGCTTTCTCAAACGCCAGCAACGCCTCATCGCTACGTTGCTGGCGAACCAGCCACAACCCTTTTGCCAGAGCCACATCGGGAGCTTCGGGCGCGGCAAGCAACGCTCGATCAAGCAGAGCACCACCTTGTTGATCTCGCTGGGTGTTGCGATACAGGTCTGCGAGGTTGACCAGCGCGGGAACCCACTGCGCATTGATGGCGAGCGCAGCCTCCAGCGCCTCTTCACCAAGCTGTACATTGCCACGCGCAAGCTCCAACGCCGCAATACCCGATTGCGCCTCAGCGCGGTCAGCATTGAGTGACAACGTTGTGCGATATTCCGTTAAATGAGGGGCCAATAGTTTTTGCCGCGCAGGAGACAACTCCAAATAGCCCGACGACAATGTCCGAGCTGCTTCGCTGCGCACTGCCAGCAGCTCATCGTTCAACAGATGGCTGGCTTTCTGCCAACGATCCGCAATCGGCCAGCGCATTGCGCCTCTTAGCGCGCCAATGCGAACCAGTGGCTCGGCATCCCTAAGCCCTTTACGAATCGCATCACTGGTCTCCCCTCGACTGTATTGCGCGGTTAATGACAACAGCGTTGCGCGCACAATCGGTGACAGGACATCACTCTGGGCAAGTGCCGCCAGTTGCGACTCCACCTCTGCGTCACCCCGCCGTGCGGCAGATATCACCTGGGAAAAGTGCAGGTCCTGGGGCTCATTACCCGAAGACCTAGCAAAATGAGTGGCTATCGCTTGCGCAGCCCACTCCGAGGATTGCTCAGCATGGCACGCGTTGCAGGCATTAGGCGCCTGGGTGAGTGATGACAGGTCAGGGCGTGGCACACGAAAGGAATGGTCACGGCGATCGTCAACGCTCATATAAGTACGACTGGGCATGTGGCAGTTCACACAGCGCGCGCCGTCACCCGCCGGGTCGTGAAAGTGGTGCTCTGCGACGTCGAATTTGCCTAACGGTAAACTCGGAAAATCTGCACGACCTGCCTCATTGTGACACTGCGTACACAGCGCATCGCCCTCCAGGATCAGCTTAGCGCTGTGTGAGTCGTGGCAGTTGCTACAGGTGACACCGCTCGCGTGCATTTTGCTCTGCAAAAAAGATCCGTAGACATACACTTCGTCGAGAATTTGGCCATCCGGATGATAGAGCCCCGCATCCAGCAAGGCCGGAGAATAGTGGTCCAGAAAAGGTTTGTCTGGCCGAAAACCCTCCGCAAGCTGACTACGCCGGCTGTGACAATAAGCGCAACTATTGATCTGTTGAGCCTGGCCATCAAGCGCGGGCAAACTGCTGAGCGCCGTGTCGGTCGGGTTCGCAACATGAGCAGATGCAGGGCCATGGCAGGCTTCGCAACCAACAGTGACCTCTGAAAAAGTCGTGTCATAACGTTTGCTCACCGGGTCGTAACCCTTCTTCACCGCGGTGGAATGACAGTCGGCACACATCGTGTTCCAGTTGAAGGGTGTCTTGGTCCAATGCAACACATCCAAAGGCTTGCCAGAGGAATCTGGCTGCAAATGAAACCAGCGCTGACCACCCACAGATGCTTCCCGCGAATCCCACGCCAAGGCAGAAGCCTGCAGCCGCCCATCCGGGTACGCCAGCAGGTATTGCTGTAACGGCTCAATGCCAAAAGTGTATTCCACGTCGAAGGCCCGGCGATTACCCAACTCATCATCAGTGGTGATCGATAGCGAACCCGCGTCGTGGGAGAAACTGCTAACAACGCCTTCCACGTTGATTGGACCAGCCGAAAAATCCCCAAGGTTACTGCCGGCCGCAGCCGGCTGCATGGCAGCGTGGTGATGCGAAGACTGCCAACGGGCGAACTCGGCCTCATGACAGCTGGCACAGCGCTCGGAGCCAACATAGGTGGCCGGAACAGCATCGGCAACAGACGTGCGCGCAGTTGACGGTTGTTGGCTAGATTCCACAGCCTCGTCGGAGCATGCCCAGAGAGAGAGAAGCAGCACAACGTAGGTGACGACTCGAAGGGACACGGCCATTAGCCGGCTAACCCAAAGAACTGACGCGTTGTGCTTAGCAACTGCGGGGCTAAGGTTTCAGCACTCTCGCCACGACAGCGCGCAACGCTCTCAAGGATGTGTGGCAAATACTTTGGCTCGTTACGCTTGATCTTCGGACGGTAATCTCGCGGCGCAAGATAGGGCGCATCGGTTTCAATCATTAGGCGGTCGATTGGCACATAACGAACCACCTCTTCCAAGTGTTGCCCGCGACGCTCATCACACAGCCAACCTGTAATGCCGATATGCAGATCAAGATCTAGGTAAGCCTTTGCCTGTTCGAGTGTGCCGGTAAAACAATGGACAACACCCGCCGCCACTGAAGCCCGTTGTTCCCGCAGCACGCTCAAAAACGCATCGTGCGCATCACGCTCATGCAAAAACAATGGCAATCGGTTAGCCGCCGCAAGCTCCAAGTGCGCAGAGAAGCAGCTCAATTGCTGCTCGCGCGGGGAAATATCTCGATTAAAGTCGAGACCGCATTCGCCCACCGCAACCACCTGCGGCAGTTCGCAGAGCGAGCGCAGCAACGGCAGGGTTTCTGCCACGCTAAACTCGCTAGCGTGATGAGGATGAATGCCCGCCGTGCTGTAGAGAAACCCTGGATAGGCCTTGGTTAACTCAACCGATTCAAGGCAACTGGCTTCGTCACTACCGGTCAACACGATAGCGTCCAGATTGGCGCGCCGGGCATTCTCAATAACCTCCGGCATATCTGCGCGGAAGCGTTTGTTCGCGAGGTTCGCGCCAATATCAATACAGTGTAACGAGGGCAAAGTTATTCTGACCGCAATGCTGAGGTTTAGTAGTATGCAACCCTTCTAGCGTATCTCCCAGTTCAACCTGCCGCAGGCTTCTCACTGCACCCGCATCTCTCAAAATCCCAGCTTGTCATCTTCGGTTTGCCTGCCATTGTGGTGGGCTATATGTTCCTGCTGTTGCAGGTGTACGTCATGAAGTACGCCACAGATGTACTGCTGGTCGCACCTGCAGTTATTGGCACTATCTTCGGCCTGGCGCGCGTGTGGGACGCCTTCTCTGATCCGGTGCTGGGCTATCTGAGCGACAGAACAACCAGCGCGCTCGGACGCCGCCGGGTTTGGATGCTCTGGAGCATCGTGCCCGCCGGGTGTTTCTACGTGATGCTCTACGCCGGTCCACTTGATGCCAGCCCCGGGTTCAGCGCCCTGTGGATGGGCATCGCTATTTTTGGCTTCTACACCTCGATGACTGCCATCACCGTACCGCATCTGGCACTCGGCGCTGAAACCACCAAAGACAGCACCGGCAGAAACCAGCTGTATGGCACACGACACTTTATGATTGGTGTGGGTTCGATACTGGCTTTGCTAACGCTGGGATGGATTACCTCACTCGACCAAACCGATACCCTGACACTGCGTCGTAACTCATTGACCCTGGCGATTGTAGCCAGTCTTGTTGCTGTGGCACTGGTGGTCACCACTGTTTTTCGATTTCGTGAAACAACACCGGCAACGATCAGCTCGCCGCTTCCCAAGGGCGTGTACAACGCAAGCGCCGACATACTGCGCAACCGGCAGGCTCGATTACTACTGACGGTTCGGTTTATTGAAGCCATCGGCGCGGGAGCGCTAAGTGCAGCTGCACTCTACGTCGCTCAATATGTGATTGGCAAAATCGAAATCGCATCGCTTGCCATCATCGCGTACATGCTGAGCTCTACCTTCAGCATTCCAGTATGGATACGAGTCGCCAAACTCACCGGCAAGGTGCGCCTGTGGATATTCGCCATGATCGGGTCCGCAATCAGCTATGGCGGCTTATTCTCGCTGGTGTTTATCGAACAACAGATGGCGCAAATTGGGGTGCTGCTCGCTCTGTGTCTGTGCAGCGGTGCTATGAGCGGCTGCGTAAACACAATCGGCCCCTCAGTATTGAGCGATGTCATCGACCAGGATGAGCTCGAATCTGGCACCCGCAAAGAAGGCGCGTTCTTTGCCCTTTACAATCTAGCCGACAAGAGCGCCCACGGCGTGACCATAATGATCGCGGGCTTAGTGTTGAGCGCGGTGGGGTTCATTCCTAATGCGGAACAGACATTTGCGACAAAACTAGCAATGTGCGGCTTGCTGGGCCTGCTGCCACTCATCTGTTACAGCATCGGCGCGACAATGTTCACGCGCTTTAAGCTGCGCGAGAAAGAGCACGCGCAAATTCTGCTCGCGCTCGAAGCCCGCAGTGACGCTAAGTCGCAAGCGCGCTAAGCAGCTCTGCGTAGTTGTTGCAGCCGGTCAGCTCGAGCATCTGCGCACGCCAGCGTTCATCAAGATCAGAGTGAAGTTGCTCTGATAGAACACGGCCAGACCCAGCCTTACCTTCACGAACCTTGGCACTATCACTACCCGCCGGCAGCAAGCCATCCCGCTCGCTGAGCTCCCGCATGAGAGCATCGTCAAAACGATTTTTGTGCGCCAACATAAACTCGATGGTGGAATGCTCGAGGGTCAACGCCAGCAGCTCGTCATCGAGCGTGACGTCAATGAACTCGGCAATACGCTTGATGCTGGCGGAGCTGTCTTTGAGCATGAGCTCGTAGGCCAAAAACAACACATCCGGATCGTCGCGACGCAGCCACCACGACTTCAGGTGCTCGTAGTAGTCATTGGTTTTGAAAAATGTGTCCCGGGCGAACGCTTCGATATCGATAGCGCCGGGCTCAAAAAACCAGCCCTCCATAAACTTGAAGTTCGATACCAGCACATCAGCCGGGTTACGCACGACATTAATGTAGCGACCGCCCTTCGGCACCAAGGTTGCTGGCAAATGGCTTTTAAAGGCCCGCGGCTTGGCTCGCTGTTGCGCGTCTAGATCAATACCTAACAAGGGGCTCATTTCAATCCACGGCACAACGCGCGAGATGTCATCGAAGTCCATATCACCACGCGTTCGCAGCGTGTGCACAATCTGTTGCGTCCAGGTTGTCCCGCTCTTCCCCCAGGGGGTAATCACCACATCACTAGAGCTCAGCTGCAATGCCATTCCTTTGGCAATCAACTCACGGTCAAACAAACGCCCCTGCAGCTCGCGCATCGCCTTAACACTGGTTGGTCTTGTTTTATTCATCCCCAGAGCTTACTACCGGTTCGCTGGTCTTGCCCAGCGTATGACCTGTCATTGCGTACATGACGTGCAACAGACCTCGGAGTAGCCTTATGCTGACACTGCCAAATCATTTCCCATTTACTTTAAGGCTACCCGTTGAAACGAATTGCACTAATACTCGTCGGCACCCTGATTGTTGTTGCACTGGCCGGCACCCTACTGCTGCGGTTTGGCCTCGGCGCCTCACCCGGCGCTTTGTTCGACGTCGCTGGCGGCATGGGTGCCAAGCTGGGTTGCTCAGGCCGCTACATCAGCGGCTTGTCACCGGCCCAAATGGCCGCAGACCTCGAAAGTTATTCGGCCGCCTATGGTCTAGTCAGTATTACCAATATCGACAACGAAGGTCGCGTCGAAGCCCGTCTACCACCAGGGGCTGTCCATAGTGCAACCTTTCGTGCCGGTATCGGCTGCACGCTCGACATTGGCGATACCAGTGCACTTGAGTCAATCAATGTGCCAAAGCCTATACAGGCCTCAACAACCCGCGCCACTGGCGAGCTAAACACTCTATTAGAGACGCAGCTCGCCACCGACAACATTGAGGGTCGGCAAACGCGAGCTCTACTTGTTATGCACAATAACGTGATTGTCGGTGAGGCCAATGCGAGCGGCTTCGACAGCACAACTCCGCACCTGGGCTGGTCCATGGGCAAAAGCCTGATCGCAATCTTGCTGGGTCGCCTGGAACAACAGGGAAAGCTTGATACTCAAGCCACCGCGCTGTTCCCCGAATGGCAGGATGAACGGCAAAACATTTCTGTCGCCGATTTGCTGCACATGACCTCCGGGCTGAAGTTTGACGAGATCTACCTGCCCGGCTCCGATGCCACGCGCATGTTGTTCAATGAATACAGCGCAGCAGCCGTTGCGCGTGACCAGCCCCAGGTTCACAAGCCGGGCAGCCATTTTGCGTACTCCTCCGGCACCACCAATCTTTTATCTCGCCTGTTGTTCGAGCGCGTTGGTGGCAGCCCCGCAGCGGCCTATAGTTTTCTTTACAGCGCACTGCTGAATCCATTGGGGCTTGCACACACCATTGTCGAATCTGACCCGAGTGGTGTCTTTGTTGGTAGCTCTTATGTCTACGCCTCAGCCCGCGACTGGGCCGCAATGGGCAACCTGCTCGGTAACAACGGCGTGCACAACAACAAGCGCCTGCTGAAGGCAGACTGGATAAGACGCGCTACCGCCCCCAACAGTTCCAGCAACGAGCCACGCTATGGCTATCAGCTATGGCTAAACTCAGGAAGCAATGAACTGCGCTGGCCCGATCTACCCATAGACGCCTATGCGATGCGCGGTAATCGAGCCCAGGTCGTCATGGTTATCCCCAGTCGTCGAGCGGTTTTTGTGCGACTTGGCTGGAGTGCAGAGCCCTATCCAATCAACAAACATTTTGCCGCCTTGCTAGAGGCCCTGCCGATACAGGCGCCACAGGCGCTAACACTAGAGACCGCATCGGAGAACAACTCATGACACGTAGCGCAAAAGAAACGATCGAACTGTTCTGGAAAATTCAGGACGAAGGTGACTACCGCAAGGTGGTGCCACTGTTTGCCGAAGACGCCGTGCTGGTAGATCCGTTTTTCGGTACGTTCGAAGGTCGGGACGCAATTGCCGGCTTCATGACCAAGATGGTCGAAGAGATGGGCGATCGCAAAACTACCTTTGTGGTTGAGTCTATCGATGGCGGCGGTGATGTCGCCTGGGCCCAGTGGATTGCAAAAACACCGGCCGGCGACGTATCAGGCTGCGGTCTATATCGTGTCAAAGACGGCATGATGACTTACTACAAAGACTACATGAACAGCGCGACCTAGAGCTGGGTGCCCCGATCTAGAATATCGTCGAATATCTCGCTGCGATTATCTCCGCCGCCAAACTGAAACAGGCCGCCGGAAAAACTTGAGCCATAGGTTTCTGCTGCATTGTAGGTTTGGGCGAGCGCCAGCACTAACTCGGTCTCAGTCAGTGGCGACAGTGGATGAATATAGGCCACCCAGACCAGCCCTTGAGCAATGGCGTAACGGGCATCTAGTGCCGATTCATAATTTGCCTGCAGCATGCGATACAACACCTCAGCTTCAAGGTCACTGGCGTCTGCAATCGGAATCATGATTCGCATGCGGTCAGCGCGCTGATCGGTAAGTATCTGCGCAGAGGTGTCTTTGAATGTGACCACCCAATTGCCAGCACGGCCGGATACACCCGGATCAAGCTCTTTGAGTAACGTCCCAAGCGATGCGTTGTCCATCCGCTGCGTGCGGATTTCGTCACTCGGCAGCCCTTCCGCATCGGGTTGAGAGTCAGCAGCACTCACTGCAAGGCAGGCAAACAGTGTCAGAAAAGCACCACCCAAAACCCAACTACGCGTAACCGTTTTTACCGTCATCTGCTTAACCTTCCCGCTGTTATAGACACAATACACAAGATATGACTCCGTTCGGTACTGGCCGTTCAACCTGAGCCGTGGAAACCCACTTGCGAGAACAAAGGGGCTCTGGCAACCTGCGCGGCTGTTCTTTAGCCACTTGCTCTTATGAAGTTTGCCCTGGGCCGATTCCAGTTCGGCTTTACGCACGATGTGATCCACAATGAGGAACAGCCCTATCTCGAGCGCTGGATTCTCTGGTGTGGCGTGACTTTGCGGCTGCATCGGTTTCTGGCCAGCGATGAAGACCGCGCTGTACACGATCACCCCTGGTGGTTTGTGACCGTGCCCTTCTCGGGCTACGGCGAGTTCATCGAGGTAGACGGCACCGAGGTGTACCGAACTGTCGCACCCTTTCGGCCGCACTTTCGGGCATCACACTTCAGGCATCGGGTTGAAATCACCAAGGCGCCGTCCTGGACGCTGGTCATGACCGGTCCGAAGAGCAACGAATGGGGCTTTTGGCTGGAAGACCGATTTATTCACAACCGGGATTGGCAGAATTAGCAGAGCAGTAGGCTAGCTAGTCCATGCTTACCATTTCATGACGTCGTCGACCCAACAGCTTGCCGAGCGTTGCACTCGCTTTTGAATACATCATCAGTCCGAGGAACTTGAACAACCGGCCCAAGTGATGCGGGTGTTTGAAAGTGAAGCGCGCGTAATGTTTCTGTACTCGGCGCTGCATGTAGAAACCCGTCAGAATGTCTCGGTAGTTTTTGTTGAGCTGCTCCTGGGTTAGCCCTTCCGCTGTCCAGACAAAATTCATACCGTTCATTTTTTCCCAGTGATCATCCCGAATACTGGTGCCGTATATATCTTTATAGATCGGTGAGCCAGGATAGGGCGTGAACTTTGTCAGGTTCATGATCGTGAGCGGAATGCTTTTCACAAACGCCTTGGTTTGCTCCATTGTTTCTACCGTCTCACCGGGATAACCCAACATAAACAGGCCTTTAGAACGAATACCGGCGTCGTCAGCCCAATGAATCGCGCGCACACTTTTTTCGAGCGACGCTGACTTATCCATCTTCTGGAGCAGCTCGTTCGAGCCAGACTCCAGACCAAAGCTCATCTCCCAACAGCCAGCCTGCTTCATCAGCTTTAGCGTATCGGGGTTAATAACGTCTACCCGCGAAGCGCAGCTCCAGGTCATCTTCAGACCGCTTTCGACAATCATATTGCAAAGCGCCGTTGTGCGTTTTTTGCTCGCAGTAAACAGATCATCTACAAACATGATGTGCTTGATACCCCAGCGTTCGTTGAGCTGCTGCATCATCTCGAACACTTTCTCTGGCGAGTAAGCTCGCACACTCGCGCCGAAAGTTGAGGTGTCGCAAAACTTGCAGTGGAACGGACAGCCGCGCGACGCTGCAATAGAAGCAACAGGGCCCTCGGGGTAGTCATAAACCGCCGGTCGATAGGCCTGGGGGAAATCAGGCAGTAAATCCCAAGCGGGCATTGGCAACCGATCAAGGTCTTTATTGATGGCAAGCTTTGGCGTTTTTAACACGCGCCGCGAGATTGAATTGGGATCGAGATAAATCAAGGCCGGCACCGTTGAGAGATCAGCTCCCTCGCGCCAGGCCTTCAGCAGGCGCACGATAATTTCTTCGCCTTCACCCACCACGGCCACATCAAATTCAGGAAAGCGTTCGATGGTTTCAACACCCATCGACGACACGTGGGGCCCGCCCACAATAATTTTGATAGCGGGGCACTGCGCCTTAATCTTTAGAGCAATCTCCGAGGCGACCCAAGTACCTACTGTAAAGAGTGTGATACCGACAAAGGCCGGCTTTTCTTCGAGGATCCGCTGGACAACCTCATCGGGTGACAGGTCAAAGATGTCGCTCTCGAGGATGCTTGGCTCATAGCCTTCCTCACGCACGGCAGCCGCTAGATGCAGCAGGCCCAGAGAGGGTGAACGGTTGGTGATGTGTTTGACAAATTCGTAGCCCTTGGCGATGCGCTCATAGGGCGGCGTAACAAACATAATCTTGCGTGAATTGAGTTCGCCAAAATCGACGGTTTCACAAACCATCGGATCATGCTCGAGCGGCGGCGCAGCGATGCCCACACCATCGCCTATGTTATTGCCGAGATCTGTCACTGCACCAAGCCCTGTGTTGTCCGAAGATCGAGTGTAGAGCGCAGGCCACGCAGACGCTAGTCACCGCACCCAGTTGGCAACCCGCATAAACACACCAGTGTATGTAAACTTATTTGCCGTCATTTACAAATATTTCATTCACTTTCTGCTAACGTTATGAGTCTATCCGAACAATGTATAACGAGGTCCAGTCATGCTGACACGGAATCCACCTACTAAAGCGCTAGTCTCAGGGCTACTCATCCTATCTTGCTTTCAGGCCTTACCCGCCGTAGCCGCACCATTTTCCGCGGTGCTGCCGTCGAGCCGTTCCGTTGAGGTAGGCGTTACCGCCACAGCCTTCGCAACTATCCTAAACGCAGATGACGTCATCGCCGAAGGTTGTAGCATTACTCCCTCTACAGGCGTCGATGCGGCATTCACGTATCAAACCACAGATCCAGCGTCGAACGCGGTCACCGGCACCGTCAACACCCCCGTTGATATAGCCGCAGGTAGCTCACAATCGTTTGTGATTGCCATGACGCCAAACTCTGACTTCCCAGCCACTGACGTGCAGTTCGACTTTAACTGCAGCACCGGCAGCGCTACCTCCTTTACGGGCATCAACACGTTGCTCCTGTCGGGCAACAGCTCTCCCGTTGCTGATGTTGTGGCTGTTGCAGTTACACCCGGCGGTGGCGGCATCTCGCGCCTACCACGCGACGGCGTGTTCGGCTTAATGTCGCTGGCCACAACCAACGTTGGCTCGGCGGCAACCATTACCGCGCGGCCCGTCGATCTCTCTGGCCTGGACGGCTTTCTGCGAATTTGCGAAACCGATCAAGACACCAGTAACTGTCTCGAAGAACCCACAGAGGAGACAACAGGTCCACTCGCCGCTGACCAGACTCGTACCTATTCGGTTTTCATCAATTCAAATACTCGCATTTTCCTCGACGCCGCAAACCGTCGTACAGCGGTAGAGTTTGTTGATGAGTTCGGCAACATTCGCGGTTCTACCAGTGTTGCAATCGAGGGTGGCGGGCCATCAGCACAGACGTTCTTCAGCAACAACATTGCTGACCAGATCATCCAGCCAAGCTGCACCTCATGCCACGTTGCAGGCGGCGACGCAGAGGCGTCTCCGCTCGTATTTGAGATCGACGAAGTGCCGGGCTTCCGAGAAACAAACTTCGCCGTTATCGACAATTACTTCAAGACAGTCGCTGACGCTGAAGCCACACTCATCGGCGCCGCTACCGGCATGAACGGCCATCCGCAGATAGTGACCGAAGACAGCCCAGTGATTAACACTTTCCAGGTGTTTTTCGAGCTGTTAGAAACCGAGTAGCTACTATGTGGTGGGGATACTAAGAGCGCTTAACAGCGTTCTGATCCCACAAAAAAGGCGTGCAATAGCACGCCTTTTTTATGCCTGCTGTTCTGACCCTTAGCGCGTCAGAATAGTCACTCCACTAATCCCCGGCGCGCCATACACATGTGTGTACGCCACCTTCGGATCGTTGGGCACCTGCCGCTCACCGGCATCGCCGCGCAACTGCAGTACGTTTTCGTAAACCTGCCGTAAGCCTGAGGCACCAATGGGTTCACCATTCGCCAAGCAACCACCATCGGTGTTCACCGGTAATCGCCCATCGATCTCAGTGTCGCCATTGGCAAGCATCGCTTCCTGTTCGCCATGCTCACAAAAGCCGTTCTCTGCCATGTGCATGACTTCCGCACCACTCTCGGTGTCTTGCAGTTGCGCGACATCAATATCAGCGGGGCCAACACCGGCCAGTTCAAAAGCTGCCTTAGAGGCATCAATTGTAGGGCCACCGTTGTGCTCAATCGCAAGCGAGGGCGCTGTTACTTCAAAGCTACCAAACCGTCGCGAACGAACAACAGACGCCCGCAAGAAAATCGGATTCTTCGAGTACTTGTGCGCCACATCCGCTTTGCACATCACCAGAGCAACACCACCTTCTCCCGGGTTACAGAACATGTATTGGGTTAGTGGGTAAGACAGCATCTGCGCCTGCAGAATCTCATCTTCAGACAGTGGCTTGCGACGCCATGCCATCGGGTTCTTCGAACCGTTGCGGAACGCCTTAGCTGCCACTTTTGCCAGCGAGCGATTCGTGATGCCGTGGGTTTCCATATAGTGATTAATCTTCATGCCGAAGAACTGGGTAGTTAGCGCCATGCCGCTGCCGCCGTACCAATCTCGACCTTCGCCGGCGGGGCCAGACGGCGAAAATGCGCCGCGCGGATGCTTATCAAACCCAATGGCCATACCTAACTCATAGGCGCCAGACTTGATTGCGTTGTACGCCGACGACAACGCCGAGCCGCCCGTTGCACAACCATTGGCAACGTTGATGAACTGCAACCCCGTCAGGCCCAGCATTGACACCATAGTGTCTGGTGAACCCGCGGCGTAACTGCCGCCGTAAGCGAACTCGATATCGTTCCAGGCAACCCCGGCGTCTGAACACGCGCGGCGGACCGCAATCGCGCCCTGTTCCATGCCGCTCACGCCTTCGTGGCGGCCAAACTCGTGCATCCCTATTCCAACAATAGCTACATCTGTCATGGTGTCTTCCTCGTTTGTCTCTCTAATTTCTTAACGCTGTTAACCAAGCCGCTGAAGGCTCTTTATAAAGCCGCTGAAGGCTCAAACCGGCTCGAAGGCAAAGGTGTGGATATCGTTGCCGTCTTCGTCCTGGGCGATCGGAACGGTGGTTAGGCGCATCGCCATGCCGCTCTTCAACACTTTTGAATCCGCCTCGGTCAAGCGGGCTTCCACTTTCAGCTCCCCCTCAAGCGTGACGTATCCCACGCCATAGGGTTGGAACTTGGCCGGGTCAGTTTCACCGAGATAGGGCGGAGCCTTAGGCGGAAAGCCTTGCACCGTCCAGGCCCAGAGCGCGCCTTCGGTGCCCAGCACCGCCTCTGACATTGAACTGCCAGTGCACTTTGAGCAGCCGCTGGCGGCTGGAAACACGTGGGTGCCACAGTCGTTACACACGGCGCCCTTCAACCGCGGACCGTCGTCGGTCAGCAGCAAGATATTGTCGTTAATGGATACAGCCTGTCCCATAAATTCCCCTTTATGTTCTGTTTGCTCTGCCCATAGGTCCGTCCCCGCCCTTATCGGGGTTACGGCAGGCAAAGAAAAGGCCGGTGAAGGGTTAGCTCCACCAGCCTTGTTAACCTACGTCTAGTCCCTTTCTTAGGCAAGCGTGAGATTGTGGTCTCTAGGTAGTACTGCGGGGTCAGAATTCATTCTGACCCCTGCTTGGCCAAGTATCCGAGCCATTATTCCTGTCCGAGAATAATACTCACCAACTGGGCTCGGGCCGATTCCCAAACGTCAGGGTCAGTCGACCAGCTGGGTGGCTTGTGAACAAAGGTCGGATCGTTCTCATCCGCCACGCCAAGCTCCCACATCACTTCAGGCACGATCGCATTGATGACCGCCTGGGTCGCCCCAGGATCGATCGCCATCGCCAACTGGATGTACTGCACATCCTGAATACCTCGACGCCAGTGCTTCATACGCAGGCTGGCAATGGGGCCATCGATGTCACGGCTTTCGGCTGGAAACACGCGATCAGTACCCGGGTACATCAATACACCATCGCCATTGGAGTAGTTGAACGCACCTGCTTCACCAATCACCGGATCGCGGAAGTCATGACTGCCAAAGGTATGTGCACTCTTGAACACGTTCGTTCGCGTACCGCTGCGATATTGGCTACCTTCTGGGTCAACTTCCGTCAAATCCCGAACCGCAGGGCCACCAAGGAAGTTATTCCAGTAGTTGGAATTCCAATAGAACCAGCGAGAAATACCTTTCTTATACTGGCCCCATGGCAGCTCGCGCAGGGCAACACCGTCATCGTCAGTAACAAAGGTACCTGATGCCGGACGACGACCGTTGTACATAAAGTAGCGACGATCGGGGTCAGCGTTCAGTGCTGCAGTTGCCGCGTCCCAAGGCGCCGTCGGAGCCTCAGAAATCACTGTAGATAGAATGTTGGTATGCGGCAGTTCATCCTCGTAATCAAGGGGTGAGGCGGTAATGAACGTATCCAAGTTGCCACCGGGACCAGGGTTTTCCGCAATAAACTGACTCACCAAATTGGCGTATTCAATAGGCAGACGCGGACCAGAGTTAATGAAGGAAACCGATGGCTCATCATCCACATACAGATATCGAACCGTGTCGGGGGAATTTGCCTGGAACCAGGTTTCCCAGTTATCCGTACGACGCTCGAGTTCACTGCGCAAGAACGACAACGGTGCATCTGGATCAAACACATCAGTGGCTTCAGGGTCGTACTGACGCAATCCCCACCAGCCAGACCAATTGCCGTAACTGCCTACACTGAACACATCGTGGGGCAGATTCTGGCCCGGACCGGCATAGCCGTTAACCGCGGTATATAGGCCGCCGGTCAAGCGTCGCTCCCAGTCTTCATTGGGTCGGTCAGCGGGCAGTGCCTTGTCAGGTACCAACTCATTCAAATCGGTCAACGACAAGCCGTGGCGCCAAGCCAGTTTGAAGTGGTTATCCACAATCTGGCGATATTTGGCATCATCAGAGTCAGCGATCACGCCACCGTTTGCGCCAAGGAAATAGCGCTCGGCAATCTGTTCACCGGCCATGTGGACCATAGTTTTCGAAGCCCGTTCGTCCGGCAACGTGATGTCTACAACCTGCACCTGCACCGGCACAGCCTGTTGCACAGCACCACCGACCGTTACGGCCAATGAGCCAGCAAGAACGCCGGCTGGCGCATTTTTTGGCACATAAATATCGACCCAAAAGCTCTGGGAGTTACCGCCCGCAACCGGAACCGAACCCCGAATCTCGATGGGCTCGGCAATATCAGGGTAGGACTTGTCATGGTTCTGACGGTCTTCCCATACACCACTACCCACAGCCGGAGCAGCAGGTTGGAAGCTCTGGAAAGGTCGACGCAGCTCTTCGGGAATATGTGTTTCATCGTATAACTCGTAAGCGATACGCGATAAGCCATGAATCTTGAGATAGCCAACCGCAAACACTTCAATCGGGCGCGCGTTCCAATCAAACAGCGCAGCCGCCGAGGTATTGGTTGTAGTCAGGGCGTAACCGCCGTTCGTCAGACTCGTGAAATCAACCGATACCCCGGTCAAATCAGGGCCGTTGTTATCAACCACAACGTTGAAAGACACCACTTCGTTGCGAGCCGCAAAAGTGCTGATGCGCTCTCCGTCCCAGACCGAGTTAATGACATCAGCGCCGCCGGTGTAAGAGCGAATCTCCTCGCGCACAACCTTGTCCCCTCCGTCGTTTGCCCAAACCTGAATGTCCAGACCTACTGGTGGCGGTGTTGGAGGTGGAGTTGGGGTTGGCGGAGCTGGCGCTGGAGGCTGTGGCGCTGTGGGTGCATCGCCGAAGAATGACACTTGCAGGTCTGCAAACGCTTCTGACTGCAGAGTGACTGAACCGAGTCCAATGTAACTTGGCTGCACATAACCAAAGAAGGTGAACTCTGTCGAGCCAGCAGGAACAACAACAGGATCGTTTTGGTAGCTGGCACAGGTATCTAAAGAAGGGTGGAAGCCTCCGCTCGGGCTTAGGAAAATAGCAGTTGGTTCGGGCAGACCCGCAGGAACACCAGCATCTGTCTGAAAGGCAATCCGAATTTCGCTGCACTGCTCAAGCACGAGTTCGCTCGCCTGACTAAGCACTGCCAATTGAGTTGGCAGAGCACCGGGAGTTGGTACCGGAGCAGGTGGTTGGGGTTGGGGCTGAGGCACATCGCCCGAAAAAGACACGCGCAGGTCGGCAAAGGGGTCAGCTCGCAAGGTGACGTTGCCAACGCCGGTGTAGGCGGGAAGCACATAGCCAAAGAACGTGAATTCAGTGGCGCCTGCCGGAACCAACACGGGATCGTTCTGATAGCTGTCGCAACTGTCAATCGAGGGGTGGAACCCGCCGCCTGGGCTGAGCAGTACGCTGGCGTCTTGCACAAGCCCTGCAGGCTCTCCAGCGGCCGTTTCGAAGCCAACGCGAATTTCAGAACACTGACCGGGTATGAGCACGCTAGGCGCTGAGAGAACGGTCAGTTGGGTTGGCGGCCCCGCCGAAGGCGGCGGAAGTGGAGTTACGGTCTCATCAACCGCGTTCAGCAGATGCTGCAAACGAGTTCCGTTCGGGTGAATAATCGTTAAATAGTTAACGCCTGCAACCAGAGAACGGACATACAACAGATAGGTTTCCCGACCCGCCTCTGTTGGCACCTGCTCAGAATATTGAGCGTCGCTGCATTCGGGCAGGATGCAGGGATAAACCCCCGCTGGCGCGATCGTAATAGTTTGATTCGGCTCGAGCGTAATGCGCTCACCGGCCCCATCAAAGAACTCGAACTCCAAGCCGTGTACCTGACCAACTACAATTTCGGGCAGATCAGTAACAACGCGGATCTCGCTAACCGGGTCCACTGCCAGTGCAGGCGCTGCAGCCGCTACAAAAGCGACCCCAAGCACACACTGCCTAAGAGACTTCCAATTGAGCGACTTCCAAATTGATTTAGCGCTGTATACCCCAGTACTTTTAGGCGTACGGGTCAGCGGATTGAGAAAAGATACCGTCACAGATTCCCCCTGTAGAAACGGCGGCGCCACCAACGTGAAGCATGGCAAAAGCGGCGGACGCGGATTTGATTTTACGGGAGACGGGGCAGTGACGCCCCTGACAGCCGCAACTTGTTTGTCAAACATTCTAACGTACTTTGACAGGTTTCAGCACGCAATTGCACCTTGGCGAGTTCCATCGCCGGGTATGGCTCAATTAGCATGGCTCCCTGTGGTGTGGTGTTCCAGCACAGGGCAAATATTGGTGCGGACTGTTACAAACCCGTGAAGAAGCCCACCTAATAAAACGCTTTTTTTACATCTTCGCAGTAACATTTTGAAACCAAACCGTGTTGCGCCTAGTGCCCACGCTCATTTAAAGTGCAGCGACTTTGAGCAATCGAGTTAATTAGAGGTTGCGCTTTTGTATGCTGGATTTTGCTCAGGCACCTTTTACATCGCCCGAGACCAAAACTTAACGATCGTTTCATCGAGCGAACATCAGACTCAAAGCAATGTTAAACAAAAGTTGGTAGCGCTCAGCGGGACTTATCTCGACCTTGGATACTGCGAATGGATAGGCAGTCCAACTGCTCGACCCACTGAACCGTTAGCACATTACTTAATATTCTCGGGTACTTACGCTGTGCCTGGCCCCCGAGCTTCGTCGGATCGAAGCCGTTAACGGGAGCTGACGCAGTCTGGGCCACCCGAACCTGGAGACTAGCTTGAAAATTTGGCGAACGCGCAGTGCCTTTTTGGGGCGCAGTATGCGCGCGCAACTCTCGTGGACCGCGAGTTGCTTTATGTTGGCGCTATCCGTTAGCACCGGTGCATCAGCAACACAGGAATACGTTACCGGGGTGCGCATAAACGCCCCCGACCTGCTAGTGAGCGGGAGCGCGGTGCCGATCACGGTGCAGTTTCTCGATGGCTCGGGTCAGGTTGTTGCCCCAGAACCCGGGCGCAGTATTCAGGTGTCCCCGTCGGGAGTGTATCCGTGCAATTCAGCACGCTGCGCAGACTCTGACTACTCAGAAGTTTTTGTTACCCAACCGGGTCAATCGGCGTACACCCTATATGTGCGCAGCCTGGTAACCGGTTTCAATGCCATCACCATTACTCACCCCAACGGCAGTTCAGCCCGCGCGACTTTTGAGGCCGTTAATTCCGCCTCAGGTGGTGGTGGTGGTGGCGGTGACGGTGGCGCTGGTAGCCAATCCACAGCGCCCGCACCGACCAATACAGCCAGCCAATTTGGTCTGGCCGACAGCGCTCCGACTCTCGCACTGGGGGCTTGCACCCGAGTACAGGTCAATCTGTTAGACAATGCCGGAAACCGAGTCAGCCTAAGCAACCCACGCAATGTTGCACTCAACCCAGGCGGCGGTATTCACCCATCAATGGATGAATGCAACAGCTACCGCAACGACCCTATTACAGTGGCTGCCGGCAGCGACAGCTTCTCTTTCTATGCCTATGTTGTCAGCGCCTATGCGGGCAATGGCGCAATCACGTTAACCGCCTCGGGTCTGGCAGATTTGAAGGTTCCCTTTGGCGTCGCTGGCAGCGCGCCATCGCTATCTATTCCGACACCAACACCAGTGGCACCAACACCAGTGGCACCACCAGCAGCTCCGACGCCAACCACTGGAACTAACCCACCCCCCCTGCCGAATAGCGGCGACGTTGTGGTCTGGGCGAATGACGGTGGTGAGAAAATAATCCGCGAAGAAACCCGATCGTTCGACCGGGATACCCGTAACAGCCACTGGGATGGCACCACGATTCGAACCTTTGGTGCCCGCAACGAGGTTGTTTCCTTTACGGTTGTCGTCGACAACGGCGGCGCAGATCTCAGCAATGTTCGTGTTGATTTCGACCGACTCGACAACGCCGACTACGCCCTGGCCACCACCGACACTTCAGCCGACAGTGTTTTTGATTGGCGCAATCGTCCCATCGAAGTGTTCCCGGTGGGCTACCTGAAGATCCATGGGCTCAGCCGCATTGCGTATGAACTGTATGACGAGACGCACACACCCGAAAAGTTTCGCCGCCCCTATCAAGATCACCAACCCATCGGACCGGCTATTGGTTCTGGCACCTGGTTCGATCGCCCACACCAAAACCAGTCCTATCCTGATATTGCGATTCCACAGGAAGTGCAGCCAAGCACCCCCGTAAGATCCAATAACTCCCAAAGCTTCTGGGTGGACATCTACCTGCCTAAAGACGCACCCGCCGGTATCTTGCGTGGCAACCTGAGGGTTACCAATAACTCCCAGGCTCTTGCGAACCTGCCAGTGGAGGTCACTGTTGCGGACTTCACGCTCAATGACGAAAGCAAAGCTAAATCGATGGTGTATTTGGGCGATCTGGATATCGCTGAACGTTACTTCACTGGCGATGGCGGGGCCGGCCAACTCCCGCAAACCAGCTATGCGGATTACCGAAAAGTTATTGACCGGCACTTCATGCTCGCATGGCGTCACCACATCAGCCTGGTTGACGGCAACGCCCTGGTCGCCTTCTCGACCACACCCACCGACGCGCCAAACGAAGACTGGCAACGCCGATTGCGCGGCGATCTGTACACAGAGGCCAATGGGTACGCCGGACCGGCAGCCAATCGCGAGCATGACGTGTTCAGCATTGGCACCTATTCCAACTGGCAACATTGGTGGGGCCTAACGGGCTACGATCCAACTTACCCCGGCTACAACCCCAATCTGCCACGAAACACCTTGGTGAACACACTCAATGTCCGCACAGATCAGTGGGAGAACTGGTTTCGTAACAACGCACCCAACGTCAAACGATTTTTGTACGTTGACGACGAACCCACCTTTACCACTTCAAGGGATCCAAATTTCTCAACAGTCGACTACGCGGATCTGGTGAGCAAAATTGTCAAAGACAACCCTGGACCGGGTGGCAGTTTGCAAACTTTTATCACCTCAAGCCCTCTGGGTTATGAGGACGAATTACCCAACACCAGCATTTTAGGCGACGTCATCGCGCACGGCGAAACCGGTATCTGGGACGCTGCAACCAACGCACTTGAAGCAGAGCCCGATCGCGAATACTTCATGTACAACGGCCGCCGTCCGGCATCGGGCACCTTTGTGATCGACGACGACGGCGTAGCACTGCGCGAACTGCCGTGGGGTCAATACAAGAAAAAGATCAGCCGCTGGTTTTACTGGAACAGCACCTACTACGACAACTTTCAGGGTGGGCCCAGCCAACGAGATTTGAGCAGCGTCGACCCAGAAGGCCCCAGCTATCGCCGCGGCAGCCAAACTAACGTATTCAAAGGCGCCCAAACCTTTGGCGGCCACACTCACTTTGACCCGTCAATTGGCGAGACGGGCTGGAACTACTCAAATGGCGACGGCGTCTTGTTTTACCCTGGAACAGACCAGGTGTTCCCGGAAGAAAGCCGGGGCATGCTCGGTCCTATCGCCAGCCTGCGCCTGAAGCACTGGCGTCGTGGCGTACAGGACGTTATCTACCTCGAACAGGCGATGCAAAGAGATCCTAATGCGACCCAGGCTATTATTGATGAGATGGTGCCCGA
>JALZVT010000013.1 GCA_023300545.1 Pseudomonadales bacterium | reverse complement strand
AGGCTAGCGGTGTGGGCCGTCTGCTTGAAAGCGACCTTGCGCGCCTGGTCTACAGGTATCGGCTAGGGCCACGGCAGACACTCCTAATGCGCGCCACCTACCTGTCTAATAAACCCATCGGTACCTTGGACGAGCGGCTGGATAGAAAGTTTTTCACAATTGAGCCGGGTTTCAGCTACGCCTTTAGTCGGCAGCTGAACGCCGGCGTAAATTACCGTTTTCGCAATAGAGAGCTGCGATCTGAGGGCACGGAAAGCGACAATCACTCGATCTCTGTGAATCTAGAATATCGATTTGGTCAACAAAGGTCGCAGTAGCGGCGCTGTAACGAGTAGTTAAGCATGTCAGAACAAACACAAGAACTGGGATTTAGTCTGGCTGACTATTTTGTGGTGTTGCGCCGACGCTGGCTGGGCGCAACGCTTGTTGCGCTGTTAACGGTGCTTGCTGCTGTCTGGTTGGCTTGGGCTTTGCCTGCAACCTATCAGTCTCAGGGTACGGTTCTGGTGGAGCGTGTAGGTATTCCTGAGGGTCTTGTTAACAGCACGGTGACAGGCTATGCGCAGGAGCGCATCGAAAATATCAAGCGGCAGGCGCTCACCCGGGAGCGGCTGATTGAGATGGCTGCCCGGCACGAGTTGTTCAGTGACTCGCTGGATGCCGGGGATGAGACCACGGCGGTGGCCATGATGCGCCAATCGCTGCTAATTGAGTTGCTCAATGTTGAGCAAAACCAGGGCAAGCGCGGTGGTCAATCTAAAGTGGTTATTGCCTTCACCGTGGCATTCCAGGCTGACAAGGCCGAAGTGGCACAGGCTGTGGTCACTGAGGTGATGAAAATCTTTCTGGAAGAGAATCAGGCTCTTCGCATCGCGGAATCACGTGAAGTAGTGGGCTTCTTTGATCGGAACGCGTCAGTGCTGCAAGCAGAGATCGATGCCGCAGAGCAAAAAATTTCACAATACAAGCAGTCCAATTCCGATTCGTTGCCGAACCAAATGACGGCCAACCGTCGGCGACTCAGCGAGTTGGAGCAAGAACTGGTTGATTTCAGCAATCGCGAGCGAGGTCTGCGGAATCTTCGCAGTGAGCTTACGGTGCAGCTAGATAACATGGACCCTCACTATGCGGGTGTCGGGAGTGGGGGCTCACGCCTGATCAGCCCGGTAGCTCAGCTGGCGCAAGCTAAGTCCGAGTTGGCGACGGCGCGAGAGCGCTACTCTGCTATTCACCCTGAGATTGGACGTCTGGAAATGCTGATAGCCGGCCTTGACAAAGAAGTGGGTCAATCTAACCGTGATCAGAGTCTTGGCGTTAGTTCGCCAACCAATGCGGAATATCTGCGCACAGAGGCGAAACTAAAATCTATTGAAGTTGACCTGAGTGCGCTGACTGATCAGCGAAAAGTGATGCGGAGCGATATCAGCAATCTGGAGGTGAGCATTGCTGGTGGGCCAGAAGTTGAGCGCGAATTGCGCGCTCTCTCGATCGAGTTAGATAGTTCGCGCAAGCAATACCGAGAGATGAGAGATACGCTACTCGACGCCCGGCTTGGCGAAGATCTCGAAATTGACCAGAAAGGTGGTGGCTTCCGAGTGCTGGAATCTGCTGACCTGCCTAAGCTGCCAATTAGTCCTGACCGCCCTGGAATTGTGGCGTTGGGCTGTGTAGCGGCAATGTTTCTGGCGCTGTTGTGGCTCTTTGTCGCTGAGTTTCTGGATCGTTCGGTAAGAGGTCAGCGCGGAGTGATGCAAATTACAGGGATTGCGCCGATTGCGGTGATTCCAAACATGAGCGCTAGTTAGAGGAAAATTTTGCTGGGCTGCATACACTGATGGCAGGCTGATGAAGCTCGTATTTACAAGTAAGAAACAACTGGATACACCCCTGTGTGTGTTCAGCTAGTAGGCTTACAGTAGTTAAGCTATGTGACGGTGTCGCGCCCGATCACTCCAGCTACTGCAATTTTAGAACCTCAGCTCTCGGGAACGGCATTGAATTATGGATCGAATTTCACAACAGATTGAGGAAGCCAGTCAGCGGGCGAAGCTGGCGGCCGCTGCTGCGGGTCAATCAGCAACGCCGATCCGTCCCCAGAGTGTCGAGTCTGTGGGGCCCATGGTTCTGCCTGAAGGCCGGCCGTTGGAGCTCGATTTTGCTGCTCTCGAGGATAATTTTGTTGTTAATGGTGGGCACTCTCCGTTCGCCGAGGTGTATCGGGTGCTGCGCACTCGAGTGCTGCAACAGATGCGACAAAACGATTGGTGCACGTTGGGTATTACTAGTGCCAATGCGAAAGCGGGCAAGACGACAACATCAATCAACCTAAGTTTGGCGATTGCGCGCGACCCTAACTTCCAGTCCATACTTTTGGATTGCGACTTCCGGCGGTCAAACGTCCACAAGTCACTCATGTTCGAACCTGAGCAAGGATTGATTGACTATCTGCAAGGTGATGCGGAACTGACTGAGATCATGTGTTCTGGGCGTGGCAAAGATTGGCGGGTGATGCCATCGGGTAGCAGTGAGATAGAAGCGCCATCAGAGTTGTTTAGTTCTGACCGAATGCGCGAACTGTTCAACCTGATACGCCAGGAGCGTGAAAAAACGATTGCAGTGGTTGATCTGCCACCGGCGTCTGTTGGTGATGATGTGTTAACCCTGTCTGCCGGACTTGATGCGATATTGTTTGTGGTCGAAGACGGTGTAACCGACGATCGGGAGTTGCGTAAAGCGCTCGATATTGTCAAAGGCAACAACATCATCGGGGTGGTTCTCAACAAGTCTGCTGAAGCCAGTGATATGACTTACGGCTACTACAACTAGGCTATCCGGTGTACACAGAGTTTTATAACCTTACCGAAAGGCCGTTCTCGCTGTTGCCAGATCCGCAGTATTTGTATCTGACGCGTCAGCACAGTGTAGCCAGCGCGTTGCTTGAATATGGCTTGAACAGCCGCGCCGGTTTTACCGTTATTACCGGTGCAATTGGTGCGGGTAAAACAACGTTGATGCGCTCGCTACTTGAGAAAGAAGACAGCCAGATCACTTTTGGGTTGTTGAATAACCTGCAATGTTCAACGGTAGAAGAGCTATTGCGTTGGGTTAGTTTTGCTCTTGGGTTGTCCTTTGACGGTAAAGAGCAGGTCCAGCTTTATAACGATTTTGTGCATTTCCTTATTGAAGAGTATGCGAGCGGTCGTCGTACGATTATTATTATTGATGAAGCACAGCAACTCGACGCTGAAATGCTCGAGCAATTACGCATGCTGTCGAACATTAACTCAGGCAAGCACCTGCTGTTGCAGTTTGTTCTGTTGGGTCAGCCTGAGCTACGTGAAACGTTGCAGCGCCCTGAGTTGCTGCAGTTTGCCCAGCGGGTGAGCGTTGACTACCACCTGGACGGCATGAGCCATGAAGATACCAAACACTATATCTTGCATCGTTTGAAAGTTGCGGGGGGCAGCCCTGAGTTGTTTACGGAAGAGGCGATGGAGATGATCGCGGAAGCCAGTCGTGGCATTCCTCGGGTGATCAATGTTCTCTGCGATACGTCGCTGTTCTATGGCTTCAGCTTCAAGCGCAAAACTATTGACTGCGATACAGTGAAGGATGTACTTGCAGATAAAGAAGTTAGTCTGACACCGCTTGCCAAGCTAGCATGAGCTAGTTTTTGCTAGCGAGGGCGTCGGCGACAACGGCTAGTGGTGCTTACGGCCCGGCCTTGGGACGGGGCTCACTCGATTTCTCGGCTTTAGTTTCGTCCGGCGCTAGAAGGTGCATCCATTGAGTCTGATTGCCGGCACAGCATGGCAATGGTCGCGTCGAGTGTTTGCGCTATAGACGGTGGCACCTGAGATTGAAGTTCTAAAGAACGCGCACGGCTGGCTTTGATGGCCGGTAAATTAGTCGTCCGAATGGCGGTTTCCCAAAGCCCCAGCTCCCTGTCTAGCAATTTGAGAACGTGCAGAGAGTCTGGTGTGGATTCGGTGCTACTGGTTCTTGGTTGCGGGGCGTGCGCTAGTCGCTGGCTGACAAGCTCGTCTAGTTTTTTGGGATCGAGCATGGCAAGACTGCCGTTGGGAGAGGTCTGGCTCGGGCCGTTAGGGGCGGGCTTGTTTGTGGCGTCTGCAATGTCTGCTGATTCGGGCTTGAGTTCTGGCGCTCGTAACGGCGGCTTCCCCTGTGCAGGGTTGGCCCCGGGGAAAAGTTGTTTTCTTGCGTTGAGGCGACGAACGTCTTCCTGTCGCTCTAAATTGACGTGGGGGAGGCTCTGCGCGTCCTCGGTTGGCTCTACGGGGCTTGTGGGCTTGGTCGGCTGCTCAAACACCCCATGGGCTTGTTTCTTAGGGCGCTCAGATTTCTTAGGCAGCTCGGATGACAATTTAATTGCAATTAACTGTCGTTCAGGTGCTGCTGGTGTTTTGGGCGGAATAAGGGGCGCTGTTTTGTCGATCTGAGCCGGCTCAACCGCGATATCGCCTGGTGCGCCGCGTTTAGCTTGAAGTGCCTTTGCGACGGCCTTTTCAAGGGGTTCCATTCAGGCCTCGGGTCAATCTAGGTCGGTTAATTGAGTAGTTGAACACAAATTTGGCCACTTAGTTGTGACATCTCATACAAACCTTTACTTCAATTCCGAGGTACATGGTTGCTTAATGGTCGGGCGGAAGCGATTGGCGATAACTTTGCAAAGCGTCAATCATTTTGCTTAAATTGGAAGGTAGTGTGTAGTTCATTGTAAAATTGTTTACCGATCCGCGAAAGTGGTGTTGGTATGTAAATTGCATATTAGCTGCTTACTAAGATTAGCTGGCACCGTTGCGATCGACCATACAGGTTAATCAACATTGTGGATTCTGAGTTGCAGCGATGCATTTAGAGTACTGGCTCTCAAGCTCTAGCCATGGATGTGCAGAGTTTGCCCAAGTTGAACGAGATCACTCTAAACAAGTTTGACGCTACTACTATGGGCGTTCAAGGAATGAATATGTTTAAGGCCACAGAAGTGAAGCCAGCGAAACCAGATAAACCATCATTGACGTCGCGTTTTCTTCGGATCGTTGACCTCAGAAAATGGGGAGTCAGCCTGTTTCTGGTTTCCGTAGTAAGTGTCACTACATTTGTGCTCGCAGGCCCGGCCGTCTTGGCAGATACCTCCTTAGGGGGTTCTGCATTGGAGGCTGTTGTTGCTACAGAGCTGCCGGTGGTTGGCTTTGAGGACAAGAGTGTCTTCGCGAAGCTGTTTGGTTTGGGTGCCGTTATTTTTTGGCTTGTTCTGGCCGCAGCCAATTTGCGCCGATGCGGTGTGAAAGATTTCCACAACGATAATCGAATCGCGATGCCGGGCTCGGACCTTACTCTCAAGCCGCTCAGCAGCTAAAGCAGGCGACTTTTGCTTAGAGTGTGTGGCTTTAGAGACCGAGAAGGATCGCCGACGATTATCAGGATGAAAATGCCATGTTTTCGACGTCGAAATTAATCCGTCGCCATTCACCGCTGAGCTTTTGGGCCCAGTGGATCGCGCTTTTGGTGCTGCTGATCGTTGCTGGATTTGTTGGTCTGGCTTTTTCTGACGAAACGCTTGCTGATTCGCATCGGCTGCTGGGTGTTCTGCTAGCAGCGATTTTGTGTTTGTTTTATCCGCGTGTCGGGGTGTTCACTCGATACCGCCCGCCTGGCGCGGCGCTTATGTTTGTGACCGCGGCCTGGTCAGTAGCAATATTAGCCCTGCTTGGCGTCCTGTTTGTGTTTGGCATCACGTTGCATCTCGATCGGGACTTTTTGGTGGCCTTCTACTTAGCGGGTTGGTTCGCGCACGCAGTTGTTGTGTTAGCCACGTCCTACCTGTTTGAGAGTGCCCGGTCCCGTCGTATTGAAGCCCCCGTTGTGATTGTTGGTTCCGGCGAGCTTGCGCGCAGAATACATTGGGGCTTATCTCGAAATTCGTTCCTTCCAGACAAGGTGGTTGGAATTGTCGACGATGTTGACCCAGAAGCGGCAACAGACTCGGTCGATGCGCCCTTTCTCGGTCGCCTTGATGATCTAAATTGGGTCGTACAAAATTACGACGTTCAAAAAGTGTACATCGCTTTGCCGCTGAGTCGCTCCGCGCAGGTGCAAAAAGCGCTCAGCCTCGCGGCAGAGTCGAGTATTGATGTGATCTGGGCGCCGGACATTTTTGCGCTGGATTTGCTGAATCCTGGCGTTCGAGAACTTGCCGGTGTGCCACTGCTTGCGGTTTCCGAGAGTCCGCTCTCGAGTCTGGGTGGTGCATACGTGAAATCACTGATTGATGTTGTGTTGGCGACCAGCGCCATTGTCATTCTTAGTCCGCTGTTCTTGTTGATCGCGATCGCCGTTCGACTCTCGTCAAATGGGCCGGTCTTCTATAAGCAAGAGCGACATGGCTGGGATGGCGCCATTTTTGAGATTTGGAAGTTTCGCAGCATGCGTACTCACCTTGAAGGTGAAGGCAAGGTCACGCAGGCCACACGGAACGATAATAGAGTGACCCCGTTGGGGCGATTTTTGCGCAGGACCAGTCTCGACGAGCTGCCACAGCTCTTCAACGTTATTAACGGCACCATGTCGATGGTGGGGCCTCGCCCTCACGCTGTTGTGCACAACTACGAATACGCTCAGAAGATTGGCTCTTACATGAGTCGTCACCGGATTAAGCCGGGGATAACAGGCTGGGCGCAGGTTAATGGGCTTCGTGGCGAGACAGACACGCTTGAAAAAATGAGCCGTCGAGTGGTGATGGATATCGAATACATCAACCGCTGGTCGCCGGGTCTTGATCTGTGGATTCTTTTGCGCACACCTGTCGCGCTGCTCAGTCGGCGAGGCGCGTACTAGTAGAGCGTTCGGGCTAGGTCTTCGCCCAGGTAAAGGAACTTTGTCTGCCGCTAGCGCATGTTGAAGTTTGCGATATCGACGCCGTGGCTGGCCTGAATCGCGGCTTTCAAATCAAGAGCGGCCGGGGTCTGTTCCATGCGAGCGTAGAATTTCAGGCTGACTTTCTGGCTGTTCATGACTTTTTTGATGATTCGCAGATCAATCGACTCGAGAGATTCACCAAACCCGTAAACCAGCGCCAGGTCGCAGATGCTGTTGATTAGGCGCGGGATGCCTTTGCTGTGATAAAAAATAGCTGCGCGTGCTGTGTAATCAAAAAGCTGAGGGAGTCCTCCCTGCAGGCTCAAACGATAGGTGATGTAATCGTCTGTACTTTCGTAGTCGAGGGCGTCTAGCTCAAAGTCTACGGAGACTCGTTGTGCCAGTTCTACCATTTTGCCTTGCTCTAGCATATCGCGTAGTCGCGGTTGCCCCAGCAGAACAAATTGCAGCCCATGCTTGTCGCTGGTGCTGAGGTTCATCAGCAAGCGCACTTCTTCCAAAGCCGACAGAGACAAGTTCTGTGCCTCGTCGATAACAAGCACGACTCTTCGATCGAGCTTCGCCTGCTCGGTCAAAAACTCAGCCAAGATTTCGTGCATATCGACCGTGTCGTTCATGCGAGCGCGCAGTTCGAAGGCGGAAATTACCCAGGGCAGCACGCTGCCAAAGTCGGTGTGGGTGTTGTCAATGGTCCCTAACACTATGGAGTCGTCCAGGTTTGAACGAACTCTACGCATCAGCAGTGTCTTGCCTAAGCCAGACTCACCAGTGACCATGGTCAGGCCTGCATTGGTGAGTAGCGAGTACTGCAGTACGGCTAGTGCCTCGGCGTGCTGGCGGCTCACGAAGAAGCAGCTTGGATCAGCCGCTGGTGAGAACGGGCGGCCCAGGAACTTGTAGAACTGTTCGTACAACGGTTAGCTCAGCAGTGAAATCGTTAGGATACAGGGCTGCTCAGCGTTGAATGGGTGCGGTTGCATTACTGCACTCGAAACACAACTTCACCCGCTGGCGCACTCTCCAACCCTACGCTATCTACGCTTGTGATTGTTAAGAAGTAGTCGCCGGCTGCAAGGCTCAGCGTCTGTTGGGTCTGGTCGCCAGAGGTGGTCACAACGTTGTCATAAGAGTTACTTGAAGTGCCATAGCTGAGGCGGTATTCGGCTACCGGGGTGTTGGTATCTGTCGCTGGGGCTTGCCAAGATACTTCCACATCGCGGTTGAATACGCTCACCATTGAAATACCTCTGCGCCCCTCTGCTTCGCAGGTCAGCGTGAAGTTTGAGCCAATGGCTACATTGTTTAGGGTGGTGGTGCCGGATAACGCTCGATCACCTGACCAGTCTCCTTCTGCCCGGCATGAGGTCGCATGTTCACTGCTCCATGTTAGTCGGATGCCATTACCCACCAGATTTTGCATTAACAGCTCGACTGTCGGCGAGGGCGCAGGCGCAGGCTCTGGAGCGGGCTCAGGCTCTGGAGCGGGCTCAGGCTCTGGAGCAGGTTCAGGCTCTGGAGCAGGTGTAGGCTCTGGAATAGGTGCGGGCGTAGGCTCTGGCACAGGAACAGGTGTGGGTGCAGGCGCTGGAGTGGGCGCAGGCTCTGGAGTAGGAGTGGGCTCGGGCTCGGGCTCTGGAGTAGGCGCAGGTTCTGGAGCAGGCTCTGCTACAGGTGCAGGTTCTTCGTCGATTACTAGTTCCGGCGTCGGCTCTGTTCCCTGCAGGTATTTCTTAACGAGATAACCCTGAGTTTGCTCACGCTCTTCGTCGCTGATAGCGATGTTCCAGATGAGTGCTGCCGCGATTTGCATCTTTTCGAAAGTGCTGCCGTCAAGTGATCCGCCGATGACGAGTTGATCAGCGGTGGTGTTGAAATCGTGTGCGGTTGAGTCAACGAGTTCACCATTAATGTAATGGCTAACCTGTGAGTCTTTTACGACTACAGTCTGAATAATCCAGCCGGCGTCGCTTAGATCTTGATCAACTGTAAGATTGTTGTCGTCGCATTGGCCGTCGATTGTCGGGTTGCCGGTGTTGGTCACTCCCGTTTTGAATGCGCCGTTACAAATCGCCGCGCCGTACGCGAGTCCGCCAGCGCTCTCTGCGTCGTAGTTAACTAGCAGCAACACGGTTCGATCGCGGTTGCTTTCCGGCAGCGAGACGGCGTTTTGGTTTTCAAGGCGGCTATTGATGCCGTCAAACTCAATCACTGGGTTGCGGTTTAGCGCGTTATCGATGAGGCGCGGTCCGCCGACCGATGTGAGGGCATTGTTCTCGCCGGATTGATCCCACCAGGTGGTCACGATGTTTTGTGAATGCGAGACGCCCTGGTCGCTTTCCAGGTGTAGAACCAGGCCTTGTACGGGTAAATCAGCAGACAAAAAATCCGGAACGTCGGCTGTTTCAGGTTCGGGTGTCGTAATAGGTGCCGAGATGGGTGCTGAGATTGGAGTCGGAAGGGGAGCGGAAATGGGTGTGGTTTGATCTTCGAGCTGCTCCAGAAGCAGCTCCGAAATCGTTGTGGCTGCTTCACTTGCGCCAGTGTTGCTAGAGGCGGTTTGCTCATCAGAGTTAGTCGCGCTATCGCTGGAGGAGAGTGGGTCGCCGCAGGCGGCAAGCAGGCTTAACAGAACTAACGCGGTCAGCGTTCGCCCAATAGTGCAAAAAATAGTATTCATCAGTGCTTTGGCCTTCCAACTTCCAACGACAGTTAAAGCGCATCCTCTCCGCTTAGTGTCGTGTCCCGTTTGGCGCCGAGTCTGTCCCTACCCGACGGAAACGAATGTTAGGTGGAAGCTCTAGGGTTGCCCGTGCGGCGCTTCGCAAAGTCAGTAAAAATTGCTTACTTATGGCCTACAAATGGGTGATCCGGCCTAAACGTGTGCGTTAGTTCAAGCTTTTGAGGGTTGGTCACTGCGATGTCAAGTATTTGGCAGACTTATGGGTGTAGGGCCTCTTGGACCAGAGGTGTTAGCTCTCGGCTACCTGCAGTTGAGAGGTGATCTTCATCGATGTAGAGCGGCTGAGTGCCACTGGCCGCCCGGCATATTGTTGCGTTGCAGAGCTGATTCTGAGGGTGCAGAACGCGTTCTTCCAATGACGCCAGTACGGGTAATACTTGACGTTGCCGAGCTAAAAATTCCTCCAGTGTCGGAGCGATGTTTACAGGCCGATTAAGCCGAACTGATCGGGCGATGATGTTGGGTGTGTCCCAGCCGACTTCAGGAATGCTGGCAATGACCACAACCTTCTTATCGAGGGTTCGCAGAGCGGCCAGGGTCCGGCGCAGTGAGCGCTCCCAGACGATAGCGCTTGATTCTTGGTGGGCTTGCGCGCTGTTGGTCTTTGGGTCTACCTCAACCAAGCGAATGGTTCGGCCCGATTCGTACTTGTAGCGAGTCGTTTCGGCGTAGATCGCCCAGCGGCCTGCGAGCACGATGGTGGTGATGCTGGGTGTTGTTGCGATCAAGTTCAGTACTGCTGCATTGAACTGAGGGCACTCAAACTCAGGGTCGGCGATTGGGCGATAGCTATTTAACAACGCAGCGCAACCATTGGACGTGGCGTTTAAGCCCGTTCTTGCTGCGGCATTAGCCGCCTCCGCAAAACGTGGCGCGAGTGTCATTGCGTGTGAGTCGCCCCATAAAATGAAGTCGGGTGGCTCGGTGCCTGTTCCTAGTCTGCAAAGCCGATCGAATGAGACGTCAGCGGCGGCAACGTTTGAGCAGTGCTTGCGTTCGGGAGGCTTGTCATTGCTAACCTGGGCAATTTTGACAACCTGATCTGGCAGGCGGCCAGCCGCGCCTTCGGTGGCGTCCAGAGTCAGTCCCGCGGCTAAAAGCACTGCGATACAGGCAAGCGATGCGCGTAGCACGTTGTGATCCGCTACTAGCCCCTGGGTTTTGCGCTGGGTTCTAAATGGTCGCTCGACAAACCGCCATGATGCCCAGCCCAAAATGAACGACGCAGCGACACTCATTACGATCTCTGTTGGCGTAGGAGGGCGGATGAGATAGAGCTTTACGAATACCAGTACGGGCCAATGCCACAGATAGAGTGAATAGGATATGAGGCCGATGGCGACCAAGGGGCGCATCGACAGCACCTTTGAAGTGGCTGTGCTGCCGCCAATGCCCGCGGCGATCAAGCAGGCCGTGCCGAGGGTGGGTAGCATCGCGTTTACGCCGGGAAAGGTGGTTTCGTTCGAATAGGTCAGCACGGTGATGCCGATGGCAAGCACTCCTGCGAGCGATAACGCTTCGCGAAGGGCGGGCTGCCAGTTGGTAAACCAATGGGGATTGCGTATAGCGGCAACCGCAAGTAGCGAGCCAACCATCAGTTCCCAGAGTCGGTGTGGCAGCAAAAAGAAGGTGGCAGATGGCGCTGCGTTGACAAACCATTCCGCAAGGATGAGGGACGCCAACGCAACGGGAAGCAATATTGGCAGATATAGTCCTGCTCGTTTGCAGGCGAGTAACAGCAAAGGGAACAGCAGATAATATTGCTCTTCTATGGCGAGCGACCAAGTGTGCAGCAAGGGTTTGAATTCTGATGGACCATCAAAATAACCCGCCTCGCTCCAAAACATGAAGTTCGAGCTGAAAGCGGCAGCGGTTGCCAGGCTCTCGCCAAAGTCTTCCATTTCTTGCGGCATAAGAAGCCACCAGGCGAAGATGCTGCTGGTGGCGAGAACAACAAACAACGCAGGGAACAGCCGCCTAGCCCGGCGAATGTAGAAATTTCGGAGACTAAATCGGTTGTCGAGCTGCTCTTGCAGAATCAGCGAGGTGATGAGGTAGCCGGAAATCACAAAGAATATGTCGACGCCGGCAAAGCCGCCGCTTAGCCAGCTGAAGCCGGCGTGGTAGGCCACTACCGATAGCACCGCGATACTTCGCAAGCCGTCTATGTCGCGACGATAGGAGAGATTGTTATGCGGTGTTTGGCTAGCGGTTTTGTGTTGAATGGTCATCTTGCAGTGCTGGTGGCAGTTTCGACGTTGATCAGGCCGGCATAGTACGCGCAATATTGCGCGCTGGTTATTGGCGATACGCTTAGTGAAAATTATTGATCTCAATCTGCTGTTGAAGGGGGCTCGCGTGGCTCGACCCGAGGGCGCCAGTGATCAGGCCGTTGCCCAGCTTGGTCTCGACTTCGATGCGGCGCAGATCTGGCTGCCTGCCGACGTACGAACGATTGATGCTGAGCGCTTGCAGGCCGGTATGTCTGCGCGTGCTCGGTCAAGCTGGCCCGGTCTTGAGTTGGTTGACGAATGTCAGTCCACTAATTTGTCATTGATGGCGTTGGGGCAGCAGGCTGTGGGGCACGCACTGACGACGGAGTATCAGTGGGGTGGCCGTGGTCGCCGCGGCCGGGAGTGGTTAAGTCCGGTAGCCCGCAACATTGCGCTATCGGTGGCGTGGGAGCA
>JALZVT010000012.1 GCA_023300545.1 Pseudomonadales bacterium | reverse complement strand
CAACGCGGCGGCCAGGTCATTGTGATCAACCCGGCCCGCGAACGCGGGCTGGTGCGCTTTGCAGTACCGAAAAGCCCGCGCTCGCTGATTTCCGGCGGCACCAGCATCGCCAGCATTTACCTGCAACCCAAGATCGGATCTGATGTGCTAGTGCTGCAGGGCATTGCCAAAGCGGTGTTCGAACAGGACGCTCAGAACCACAGCTTCTTAACCGATCACACCACTGACGCAGCCGGCTACACGAGTGCCGTTAACGCACTTTTGTGGTCCGACATTGAGGCCGGCACCGGGCTATCTCGCGAGCAACTGCGCGCTGCCGGCACCGCGTACGCCACCTCTAAAACCTCAGTCTTTGCCTGGGGAATGGGTGTCACACACCACTTAAACGGTGTTGCCAACGTCGAAGAAATTGCCAACCTCGCTCTGCTGCGCGGCATGATCGGCAAACCAGGCGCCGGGCTTTTACCTCTACGCGGTCACAGCAATGTGCAAGGCATCGGCACCATTGGTGTAAAGCCAGTGCTCGCCGAAGACGTGCTGCACAATCTGCAAAAAACCTTAAACGTGACGCTGCCAACCACACCTGGTTTAGACACAATGGCGGCGATGCAAGCCGCTGAACACGGCGACATTGATGCAGCACTACTACTTGGGGGCAATCTCTACAGCGCAAACCCGGACACCGCCTGGGCCAAGCGAGCGCTCGATGCGATTGACTTCAAACTCTATCTCACCACCACGCTCAACCGGGGTCACGTGCACGGGATTGATGCCGGTAGCGCGCTCATCTTGCCTGTCGCTGCGCGGGATGAAGAAGCCCAGCCAACAACCCAGGAATCAATGTTCAACTACGTGCGCCTGTCTGACGGCGGCATCAACCGGCTCGACAACGTAAAACCAGAATCCTGGATTCTCGCCGAACTGGCTGAACGACTTCTACCCGACAGTCGTGTGAACTTCGCCGCATTCAAGTCGCACAGCGAGCTGCGTCAAATCATCGCCAAAACCGTGCCCGGTATGGAGGCGCTCGCAAGCATCGACGTCGCCCGAAAAGAGTTTCATATCAATCAACGCGTTCTGCACACACCCCACTTCAACACGCCAGACAACCGCGGTCACTTTTGCACCAACGAGTGGACGCCAGCAACAGTCAATAGCGACTACCCCTACACGCTGAGCACCATCCGCAGCGAAGGTCAGTTCAATACCATCGTATACGAAGACGATGACAGCTATCGCAACGCTCAGCATCGCTGGTGTCTCTTAATGAACGAGCAAGATATTGCAGAGCTCGGAATGGCGGTTGGCGGTCGCGCCAATGTGCGCTCCGCCCAGGGCGAAATGTGTGGTGTCGAAGTGGTACTGCACGACCTGCCCCGAGGCAATGCCATGGCCTACTTCCCGGAAGCCAACGTGCTCACCAGTACCAAGATTGATGCGCGCAGCAAGACCCCCGCGTTTAAAGCAACACCCATTTCGATCGAGCCCGTGCTCGCCGTGCCGAGGAATCAGCAGCCCATGTCACCGATTTAGGCCTGAACAAGTCCGCGGACCTCTTCAGGGCTCACGCCACCCGGCAAAAACATCACAACAGCGTCATCAAAACCCATCTCTTCAAACCGCCCGAGCAGATCAGCGACCTCCCCGAGTGATTTGCGCGCTGGCAGCTGGATAGTAGACACAATTGCACGCCCCCCACCGTCACTACGCGCTCCACGATAGCGCTTCAACGCCTCTTCCAGTTCGTCAGGTGTGCGGTAGTGCCCTGACGCAATCCAGCCCGCAAACTGCGTTGCTGCTCGCTCAACCCCGCCACTCCAGGTACCAAAATAAATCGGCGGGCCACCCTCAACCGATCGCCAGGGTGACAGTTCTGCAGTCGCATTGGCTCCGGTTTGAAAGGCCACCTCGAGCTCAGTCAATGACTCATCAAACTCTCGAAAGCGCACCCGAAAGTCACGCTCAAACGCGTCAAAGTCGTGCTCGGTAGAGCCTGCCCCAACACCAAGCAATAACCGCGGTCCGGTCACCTGCTGCAACGACAGCACTCGATGGGCAAGATCTGTCGGGTGATACAACGGCAGCTGCACAATCGCGGTACCCAATTCAATAGCTGTGGTGACCGTCGCTGCAACGGTCAGGGCGATTAGCGGATCGGTGATCATGAACCCCCGCCCAATCGCCTGCGCACTCCACAAACTTTCGTACCCAGCTGCTTCCAATTGTCGCGCCTGGTCGGCAAGTTCGTTCGGCCCGGTGTCAAGCACGGGTCCCAATAGGGCGCCAAGTCGCATATCGACGGTCTCTTGTTTAGGGGATGCGAATAGTAACGGCTAGCGAGTGCTGAACAAAATACCGGGGGCCTGAGCGCGTTGGCGAATCACATAGCGGCCGCCCGCACTCCTCGTTAAACTACCGCAGGAGAGAGCCCGGCACGCAGAGCCATAGGTCTTGCGCCGGCACCACCACCGGTACCAACACCAATACAAAAACATCAGGGGAGAGCAACATGGATATTTCAGGCCACAAAGGCATATTCGTCGGCGGCGCATCAGGCATGTGCCGGGCAACGGCCATCAAGTTTGCAGAAAAAGGCGGCAAGGTTGCCATTATGGACCAGGAACAGTCCAACGGCGCAGAGATTGCCAAGGAACTGGGTGGCAGCTTTCATCCCTGCAACGTGATGGATTTTGATGGCATCGAGGGCGTTTTTGCGGGCGCCGTTGCAGCCTTGGGTGGTGTGCACTTTGTTGTTAACACTGCCGGTGGCGGCGTCGCGAAGCGAACGCTGGCTCGCGACGGCAGCAAGCACCCGCTCGACGACTTTCGACGCATCATTGACCTTAACCTCATTGGCAGCTTCAACGTCAACCGCATCGCCGCAGAACACATGGCCAAGAATGAACCCAACGAAGTGGGCGAACGTGGTGTGATGATCAATACGGCAAGCATCGCCGCCTTCGAAGGCCAGATCGGTCAGGTAGCGTACACCGCAGCCAAAGGCGGCATCGCTGCAATGACACTGACAATGGCTCGCGACTTGGGTGCTCTAGGCATTCGCGTCATGACCATCGCCCCTAGCCTGTTTGATACCGGCCTAACCGCTGGCATTCCGGATGAAGGCGCGCTGCAGTTGACTAAAGACGCTGCATTCCCGCGCCGCATGGGTCACCCCCACGAGTTTGCAACCATGGCCATTGCGATTTTTGAATCTCCAATGATGAATGGGTCAACCATTCGCGTCGACGGCGGCCAGCGATTCGCACCTCGCTAGCTACCCATCGGCCGGCTGGCCAAAGTGCGGCCAGCCAACCACACTAAGCTCGCAAGGCGTCACATCAGGTAGCAACAAAAATGGGTCGATTTATACTGTGGGGACTGTCAATCGCAGTCTGGCTGCTCTTTACCTGGTGGTATTCCAATACGGCCGGCCCGCTGACAGCGGATGAAATTGATCACTACGTAGGCTTAATGGAACAACGTGGCACCGATCCCGAGAGAGCGGATGCCGTGCGTACCTTTCTGGAAAACGACACCGGCGACGACTTTGCGATGATTAACGTCATTGAAATGAACGCCTCAGTTCCCGCGCTCGAAGGGCTTGCACCCGGCGCCAGCGCGCAAGACGCATTAGATGCCTACATGACTCACATGTATCCAGCGCTCTTCAGCCGGGCATGCCATCCAGTTGCATTTGGCACAGCAGCGACCTCGGCATTGGATACCTGGGGCATCACCGGTGCTCAAGAATGGTCACAGGGCGCGCTGTTACGCTACCGCAGCCGCAGAGACCTAATGGAAATCAGCACCAACCCCGATTTCAGTGGACCCCATGAATTCAAAGTGGCCGCGATGAACAAAACCATCGCATTTCCGCTCGACCCCTGGGTCCAGGCGGGTGACCCCCGCCTGCTATTGGGATTAATTCTCTTGCTCATTGCTCTGCTGTTTGGACGCGCACCACAACCGAAGAAGCGTAAGCGCAGGTAGTCAGAAGCGCTAATTGGCTACAGGGGCAAAAGGGGCTACTGGGGCAACCCCATCACCTCAACCTCGGCTAGCTGCAAATACTCGGGTTTTGTCAGCTGCACCCGCAGATAACGACCGCTACGACTTAGTGCAATGGCAGCCTCACGACCGGCTGGACCGGCCGTAAACACATTGCTCACTCCGCTTTGGGCAAGCGTTGCCGCAACGCCTTGAGCGCTAAAGGGTACGTCACTGACAAATACGTGGAAGTCAGACAGCGCCTCGGCACAGCAGTCTTCCCGGTTAAACAAAGTCACACTCGACAGATCGTATACGGCGCCAAGATCAATCTCCCACCAGGCCTGGGCATCAATATCCGTATGCGCTATCGCATCCGTCGGGAAGCTACCGCCGCGGTCGCCATCAATCGCATTGTCAGCGGAGAAATCGAGTCCGAGGTCAAGCGTGGATGACTGAGTCACAGAACCCGCCGGCGCCAAGTTGGTGGGCGCGTTAGGATCTATCACCATCCACTCCAACGTGAAACGCGTGGTACTCACGCCATCACTGACTGATAACATCGCGCTAAACGTTCCACTGACGGTTAAGGTGCCTGAAATTGCACCCGTAGAAGCCTCGATACTCAGACCGATAGGTAGATCTGTTGCGCTGAAAGTCAGTGCATCCGACTCAGCGTCACTTGCACTCAAAACCAGATCAACAGCATCGCCGAGAGTGTTTATCTTCGTTCCAGGGTGGGTCAGAATCGGCGCAAAATTTACGCCACCAGAATCGGCTGGCACGCCCCACACTTCAACTTCCGCGAGTTGCAAATACTCTGCCGCCGAAAGCTGCACCCGCACGTAACGACCAGTCGCGTTAACCGCAACTGTTGATGGGCGTCCACCGACACCGGCTACCGGCAAAACTGTGACGTTGGGATCTGTGAGTAATTGAGCAAGGCTTGCTGAACCAAATGGCTGCTCCGACACCAACACATAGAAATTGGTTAGCGAATCCCTGCAACAATCTTCGCGATTGAACACATTGACGTTGCCCACTGCAAAGCGTGCTCCCAGATCAACCTGCCACCAGGGTTGATTATCGAGATCGGTATGCGTCAGTGAACCTGCGCCAAAGTTGCCATTGGTATTCCCATCAATGGCCTTCGCCGCGCCCAAATCAATGGGAATATTAAGGGTAGAACTGTGTTGCGCCACGCCGCCACGTGCCACGTTGGTTGGCTGTGTGCCGTCAGTTACCAGCCACTCAAAAGCAATGCCTGTATTGTTTTGACCATCATTCACTTCGACCGTGACGTTATAGCTATTGGCTGCCGTCACGGTGCCGCTGATCACACCCGTTATGGCATTGACGACGAGACCATCTGGTAATCCAGTAGCGCTATAATTGAGCGTGTCATTTTCAGTATCCTGCGCTAGCAGTTGCAAGCTCACCGCGCTGCCAACGACATTACCTTGCGAACCAGGGTTAGTGACCACCGGCGCAAAGTTGTCGTTACTGCCCAAAGCGGGATAGCCATAAATTTCAACCTCGGCAAGTTGAAGGTAATCGCTGGCTTCGAGCTGCACCCGCACAAAGCGACCACTACGACCAACTGCTAACGTGGTTCTTACGGGCGCAACGGCAGCCTGTGCGATATCAAGCACTCCCGCCTGACCCTGCACGGTCTCAAGCGAGGTTGAAGAGAACGGAGCATCACTAACCAACACGTGAAAGTTCTGCAGGCTCTCAGCGCAGCAGTCTGTGCGATTAAACAGGTCTATGCGCGACAACTCATATCTTGCGCCCAGATCAATCTCCCACCAGGCCTGTGCCGCAAAATCGGTGTGCACCAAAGAAAATTCGCCAAAGTCGCCATTGGTGTTTCCGTCATGGGCTTTGCTTGCGCCAAGATCGACACCAACCTGCAGCTCAGACACCTGACGCGAGCTTCCGCCAAGCGCCACATTGGCCACTACCTGCCAGTCAAACGTCTCGCTAGCGCTCAGGCCAGATGAGGCTGCAACCGTCACGGTTACGGCACCTCTAGCGGCAACACTAGGTGAACCACTGATCAAGCCACTGCGTGCATTCAAACTCAAACCCGTTGGCAAGCCTGTCGCAGACCAAACCAGCGCATCAACATCCGCATAGGCCGCCGTCAACTGCACACTGACGATATCGCCAGCCTGAGAAATTTGATGTTGCGGCGTCGCTATCACCGGCGCTGCATTTGTCGCCCGTTCAAACACGCGTAAATTTCGGAATCGACTGTTACTTCTGGCGCCCGCATCATTATCATTCACAAACACCATTGCCATGTTCGCTCCGGTGAAATAGGCACCCACCGGAATCTGATAGGTTACAAATTCACCAGGCGAATAGGTCGAATAGGTATTGAAAGCCTGTACCCCGTGCGTCTGAGTGCCAAACAACTGAAAGATCTGGTTCTCGCTCAACAGATTGTCCTGATCAAAGCCTATCCCGTGAACCTCGCCTTCAACGGTGCTAGAAAAGTCGAACTCGATAACCGTATTGGCCGTAATCGTGTAGGTCTCAAGCGTGCGCCGCCAAGTATTGTCCTGAACTACCAAGGTACTGCCAAGGTCCTCAGTCTGCACATCAGCAGCCGCGTCTTGATTGGCATAACTCTGGGTTGTGATTAACCCAAAGTTGACGCAATCGAAGCAGGCGTCTTGCGCCGTCACAGTCCAGTTGAAACTGCTATCGCCTGAGGCGCCCAACGGATCAGCCGCACTCACAACGACGCTGTAATTGCCCGCAGTAGACAATGTGCCGATAAAGTTGCCTTGCACATCAAGGTTAATCCCTGGCGGTAGTCCTGTTGCCGTAAAAGTCAGCACGTCACCGTCAGAATCGGTTGCTGTTGCGGGAAAGTTAACAACCTCACCTTGGGCATCTACTCGGCTGGCAATGCTGCCGACACTTGGAGTGGCGTTACTTGAACCTGCGCTCAACCAGTCCCGAGGTTCAAGTCGAAACCGGTTCCAGTGCGCATTCATGTACGCTTCGTCTTCGTCTCGCGGTGTGTGGTGAAACGTCAAACCAAACCACAGCACCAGATCATCTGTGTCAATAGCCTCACCGCTCACGAAGCCACTCACATCGCCATTGGCTGCGCACCCACCACCAGCATCTGCCGGATTGTGGGAAACAAATCGCTCGCACGCCCTGTACGTTGTGGCGTAGATATCGTTGAAGGTCCAAGGCTCGAATGAGGGACCCACGTCGCGATGCCCCGTTTCGAGCGGCAATACATCGTAGGAAATAGCACGACCTGCACCATTTTGTGTGGCACCGTCATAAACGCGCCAGAACCGTTGAGTAGACGGGTTAACCGAGCGCGCGGCTTCGGTCGCGAATTGGGTTGAACGCAATTCCCGGGTATTCCCCGCGCCATCGACAAACTCCAACTCTTCGAACCGGTCGTCGTCGCCACCGTCAAGGTCAAAATCGAGTCGCCAATAATAGTTGTGAATGTGCGAGACGCCGACAGGTGAGGTACCTGTACGAACAGGCCAACCAAAATCTTCAGAACTGGTATAGCGCTGCAACCGACCCGTTGCTCCCATGGCCGGTTCAATGGTGCCGTCGTCAAAGAAGCGCCATTCCGGAATGTAGTTGTAGGCACCAACGTGAGACACGCTGAACAACGCCAATGCCTCGCCGTAACGAACCTCTGAGGCTGTAGCCAGCGTGGCGGCATCGTGCAGTGTTTTACAAAATACGTCTTTGGTGCCGTTGGGTATCAATACCCCGTCCGGGCAATCCGCCGGCACGAGATCATTCAGTCGATTTCCGCCGAGACCAAAATCACTGACATCGTGGTAACGCGCGCCGTCATCGTCATAAGGTACGTGAATCTGTGACACATTGGCCTGATAAAGGACTCGTCGCTTCACCCCTGCTGGAGTTGTGTAGTTGATATCACGCAATACCATGCCTTCACGGTTTTGCTCTTCCCAACACATCTCCCACGCAGCACCGTTGGCAAATGTCTGTTGCACTTGAAACTCGCTGGAACACTCAAGCGCCGCAGCCCCTACAGAAAAGCTCGCGACAGCTAGAAAGGCAAAAGCCGTAACGACAAGACGCGTCACCGCAGCTCTTACACTCACCGTCGAGCCCCTCATGATGCATCTCCCGCAAACTGAGTGACAGCAATGCTGTGAACCCCTGCAAACTCTCGGCGGTACTCAGACCGGAGCGGCGAACCTGGTAACAGTGCCAAGGGGTTTAGCGAGGTCCAATCACGGGGCACAACAACAAAGCCGTCCCAGTGCACTGGCACACCATTCGAATCTTCAACCCGCGGCAGATGGTGATAGCTCACCGAATACCACATCACAACGTCAGCAGCGTTAGTGCTTTCGCCATTAACAAATTGAGTGACATCATCACCGCAGCTTGCTGCGGTATTCACCGAGCTGAAGCGTTCGCAGGCCTTGTAACGCGTAAACTGCACATCCGTCGCGAGTACACCGCCACCCGCTCGGCTACGGTGTGCGTCATGCATTGGCTCGAGGTGGTACGAAATAGCTCGACCGTCTGCATTCGTAATTTGCGTATCAAGTATCCGCCATGAGCGTTTCAAGTCAGCATTGACCGCTCGAGCAGTTTCGGTACCGAGCAATGTCAATGTCTTACTTTTTCGTCGACGGTCGGCACTTGGCACGATCTCGAGTTCTTCGACCGCGTCGTCTGCATCATCGGTGCCCAGATCAAAATCCATGCGCCAAAAATAGTTATTGGTAAAGCCAACCCCAACCGCACCATTAGAATTGACTGGCCAGCCATACGGACTGGCGCCAGTGGCAACTCTTGGCAAGTCTCCCGACAGGCCAATCGCTGGTGCAACACTGCCATCATCCCCAAATGACCAGCGCACAATATAGGTGCTAGCGCCCGGAGTTGAAGCGCTAGAAAGCACGACGCTGGAACCCTGCTTTTGTTGCGAGTACGACTTGTAAGCGTAACCCCGTGCTTCGATACGTTGGCAGAGAACGCCACCAAGGCGGGTACCGTCAGGGCAATCCTGAGCGGTCATCGTACGAAAATTATCAGCTCCAAGACCCGCGCCTGTAACCAGATTGAGCGGCGCACTGGCATCATCAAATACCACGTTGATCTGACTGACACTCAAACTCTTGAATACCTTGCGTCGACCACCGTCAGCGTCGGTGAAGTAACCATCGCTGAGCACTACCCCTTCTTCCGCTCGGGTTTCCCAGCACATTTCCCAACGCGCGTTACTGGCAAGAGTGACATCAATGTCCTGTGACAACGGACAAACCACGGCATTTGAGTTTGCCGCAAACACAGAACTACCCAGAATGATCAGCGCTTTGATTAGAGTACCTAAACCTACCGAGCGTGCAGCGATCATCTGACCTTCGTCGGCGGCAACCGCCGTAAATACCTGCGTGCTCACAGTGCAGCCCCCTCGCGTCTAACAATGGCCTGGGCACGCAGCTCTAGATTCTGCAACACCCGGCTTGTCGACAAATCGACAACGGGGGACATATCGAGTGCAACGTTGTCGTGGGTATAAAGCAGCATTTGCGCGCAACGATGCAGACCGCACCGGCGTGCATCAGGCTCAAGACCATCAGCCACCGTGTCCGGGTGGAAAACAAAGGCCTTGTAGCTCACCTGCGAACGTTCCGTAAACTCGTTGCCCGTCACTTGTCGGAAGGCGTTCTCTAAACTCGTACGATCACTTGTGCTGGCGAGGACAATATCAAAGGCGCGGCTAATTTCAGCATCGACCAGAGGCAGTTGTAGGTCGATCACGATTTCTGCAGAACGAACCACACCGACCGTCAGATCAATAACCTTGTGCGTCGTTTCATTGCGGGGATAGCTGTAGTACCACGCATCAGCCAAGCGCTCATTGGAACCCTTGATGCGCCGGCGCTCCAGCAACAGAAGCACGGGCTCACTAGGAACACTGCTGGCCGTACTCAGAACTCGACTTGTTTGTGCGACCGCCGCAGAAGATTCAACAGGGGCATGTTGCGACAACGCCTGCATGGCGCGCGTAGCCTCTGCGCGGTGCATGCCGTCCATAGCCATTGGCGCTGGTTCTTGAGCACCAGCCAACAAACCGATGCACGCCAAGGTTGTTGCGACAACAAATTGATGTCCGCGTACACGCAAGCGCGTGCGTCGTCCCAAAACTGCCTGGGATTTGCCCGATAAGGTCATAGTCGCCCGTAGATAACTGGATTTATAGACGAACAATAGTGTCAGACGATATGGTGAGCAGGGGTAAAGGCTTGTAAGAATGTTGACAGATTGTTAGGGGGTATTTGCGGGTAAACACTCGATAGCAAGCCCGCCACACCGAACAATGGCCCCCACTCCCCAGCGTTCTTGAGCCCCAGCGGCGCACTCCTCATACTGGTTGGTATGAATAGAATCAAAATATATGTCGCCCGCGCGGTCATCACGATGAATCCGTCGAATCCACAGACCACTCATGTGGCTGTTCGGGATGGCCTGATCTTGGGTGCCGGTTCATTGGCGGAACTCGCCCCTTGGGGCGACTACGAGCTCGATACCACTTTCGAAAATCATGTCATCGTGCCTGGCTTTGTCGAAGCCCATGCACACGTTATGGAAGGCGCGACGGCCTTGATGCCTTATCTCGGCTATTTCGATCGTCCGCTACCCGACGGCTCAATCGCCAAAGGCATCAAAAGCTACGACGAACTAACGCAACGCTTGCGCGAACTCGATGCCGCTCTCGACGCCTCTGGCGCTGCGCCAAACGAACCGCTCATCGCCCGCGGCTTCGATCCGATTTACTTCGATGATCAGCCGCGACTTACACTGACCCTGCTGGACGAAGTTTCAACCACACGCCCGATTTACCTCTATCACGCCAGTGGTCATCTCGCGACAGCTAACAGCGCTATGCTGGATCTCGACGGCGTTAGCAAAGACACCCAGGTAGAAGGGGTCGGTCGTTTCACATCTGATCAAGCCAGCGGCAAGTTGAAAGGCGATCTGAACGGCGAGCTGCGCGAACCACCCGCTATGTCGCTGTGCAAAACGGGCAACCGAGCCGTGTTTCTTGCCAATGCCAGCGAACCCGCTTTGTGGAACTTTGGGGCCAGTGCCAGAAACGCCGGCATTACCACCTGCACCGATCTAGCTGGTGGTCTCGTGCTGTCGCCACGTAGTAAAGACATGTGGCAGAGAGTCACTGGCGATGACAGCTTTCCACTGCGCGTCGCAATGTACAACATTGCCGCCATGCCCGGTCTAAATGCGGACTTCGATGACGCCGCCCAAAAGGTTCTCGAGCTACGTGCTGAAGAAACCGACAAGCTGCGCTTTCCAGGGGTGAAATTTATTCTCGATGGCTCCATTCAAGGCTGGACTGCGATGATCAAAGCCCCTGGTTACATCAGCGGCGAAGATCACGGACAGTTACTGACGGTGCCAGACCAGCTTATCGACTGGTTGCGGCCCTTTCACAAGGCAGGTCTTAACGTGCACATGCACTGTAATGGCAGCCTGACTCAAGATCTTGCGATCGAAACCGTCGAAGCGCTGCTGCAAGAACACGCATGGCTCGATCATCGTCACACCATCACCCACGCACAGCTCACCACACAGGCCCAGTTACGGAAGATGGCGCGCATTGGTCTGTGCGCCAACTTCTTTGCGAATCACCTGTGGTACTGGGGTGATCAACATTACGAACACACCGTTGGCCCCGAGCGCGCAAACCAACTAGAGCCTTGCGCATCTGCACTGCGCGAGAGGGTTCCCTTTGCACTGCACTCCGACGCAGGCGTAACTCCACTCGGCCAACTACACACCATGTGGTGCGCCGTAAATCGAGTCACTCCAAAGGGGCGCATGCTAGGCAAACTAGAAGCCCTCACCCCAGAACAGGCTTTGCGTGCGGTGACGATCGACGCGGCATTTGTGTTGCACCTCGACGACGAAATCGGCTCGATTGAGGCCGGCAAGGCCGCTGACTTCGCCATTCTTGAAGACAACCCATTGACGGTTGACCCAATGAGCATTCGCGACATTCGTGTCTGGGGTACGGTACTCGGCGGGCAACCACATCCCGCCGCGCGCCCTGCCACCGGCGCGTGAACACCCCTCCTTCGAGAGCCGTCACACCACAGGTTCCGTTTACCGTTTTGGGTGGTTACCTGGGGGCGGGTAAAACCACTCTGCTGAATCGCTTGCTGCACGACAACAAAGGGCGTCGCATTGCACTGCTCATTAACGACTTCGGCGCGATAAATATCGACGCGCAATTAATCGAGAGCCGAACAGATCAGCAAATAAACCTAACCAACGGCTGCGTCTGCTGTGGATTAAGTGATGGCTTTGACGAAGCGATTGCCCAGTTATTGACAAGTCCCACCCCGCCAGAGCACATAGTCGTAGAGGCCAGTGGCGTCGCCGATGTACACAGCCTCGCCCAATACGGAAACACGCCAGGACTCACACTGGATGCTGTTGTGGTGGTTGCGGATGCGCTAAACATTAGACAAAAAGCGACCGATAAATACGTGGCCAACACCGTTAAGCGACAATTGGCCGCAGCAGACTTGCTCTTGCTGAACAAGGTAGATCTAGTGAGCACTTCGCAACGCAGTGACTTGCGCCAGTGGTTGCAAACACTCTGCAATGGCGCACCCATCATCGATACGACGTTCTGTGCTCTACCTGAGGCATTGCTACTCGGCGATGGCACGCGACCCAACCGCTCAGACAGCGCGAAGGACGCCGCCCACCCACAAAACCACCCACTCAACCACGGAGAAGCCTATGTCACTTGGCACTATCAGAGCTCTGACAGATTGACCCAGCTGCAGATTGACCAGTTTTTACAGGATCTGCCCAACACGGTGCTGCGTGGCAAAGGTTTTTTCAATACGTCGAAGGGCCTGCTCGAGTGGCATCAGGTCGGCAAACAGCAGCGACTGACTCCGGCCGAGCCTCGACAGGAGCTTGGCACCACACTGGTTGCAATCGGGCTGAAACCGCAACTGAATCCTGTGGAGCTCGACACCCTGGCATCACAGCACCTGTAGGCCAGCCCCTTTAGTCCACGAGAAACTGAGCTAAACCAACCACTCATTCGGCATGTGATCTTCCACAAGCTGAGTCATGCTGATGCTCTTAATGTCATATTCAGCGCCCACCGCCATGGCAAGACGTGACTTGCCGGTCGTACGTACGTACACCGACGCACTCGGATAGTTTCTCTTCAACCACATCGCCGTACGCAAATTCTGCGCGGTGTTGCCGGTGCCAAGCACAATCACAGGCTCGCCAACGGCGAGATCTAGCTTTTCAGCAAGACGCAACCACACTTCTGGGTTGGCTATATCACCCTGCATGACTTCGCGCTGATAGCGGCCATGAATCATGTCCTGTTCGTCGACCACAAGCATGCGACGCTCAGCGTCGGTATCAATCACAGCCACCGTCGCCATTTCGCCAGAAGCATGCTCTTGGAGTTCCTCCAATATGGTTTGTCCAAATCTGCCAAAACCTGCGAGCACAACCACATCACGAGCTTCTGTTTTTTTGAAATGCCGTAACAGGTGATCGCGGACCAGACCAGCTGCCGCGAGGTGATACGCGTTAAAACTGGTGATGCCTTGCACCAGTTTCGTTTGCTGCATGGCGCGTAGAAAGCGCAGGTTGTGGCAATGCAACACGATACGCGAGGAAACCTGAGGACGGCGATCGATCATACGCGCGGCCGCTTCGAACGACCGATAGTCGTTTTCACCAAACAGTAATATTTTCCGGGCGCGCGATGTCCGCAAACGCTTTAACAAAAAATCACTACCAATCTCACCCGCAATTACCGTTGTTGCGAAGGACTGTGCCAAATCTCGAGCCTCGCTACTGTCTGGGTTCTCTGTAACCACCACAACGTTCACCTTAGAATCGCTCTGCCGCAGTACTTGCAAGTAGTAGCGCGTGAGCGCGCCTGATCCAGCGATAATAATGTGATCGTGCAGACGCCGAAACTGCCAGCGTTCTGGCGCAACGAGGCGCACTACGGCTTCTATCACGGCGGATGCTGTTAGCAAGGGCGCGCCAAAATAGGCTACCCACATAAGGCCACGACCAAACATTGTGCCGCCGGTTGGCATGCCAATGTCGAGACCACCAACAACAAACAACCCTAGGCTGTAGTAGGCGCGCGTTAACCAGCCGTGGGGCGAATCGAGTCGTTCGCTAAGCTCAACTCCCATGCCCTGCCCCACCATCGCAAAGGCAAACAGAACAAGGGCGGCAAGCCAGCGCCAGCTTGGTCGTACGCTGCGCAGATCATCAATCTTAAAATCGGCCATCCGCTAGGCCGCTCGACCAATCGTGTTAACTCGGGCTTCAGTGAGCACTTTAAGTCCCTTGGCCCCTTCGTCGCGCAACAAACAAAGCGCCTGCCAAGACTTGGCGTCTTCCCGATCCCCAAGCACGGCCGCAGTAAATGTTTCATCCCAGAAAATGGGCCGGCGAAAATAGATGCTGAGGTTCAATGTTTGCACCTCCCCTGCGGCCCAAAGAGCAGCGGCGAGGTAATGGACCCCCATACCACCGCCAATCAAAGGAGCCCGAAAGCCACCCGCGATCGCGGCGGATTCCTCATAGTGAATACTGTTGCCTTCCATCGAATAGGCTTTTACCTGGTTCGGCGTGAGGCTATGGGTCGCCAGCGTTTGCGCCCGAGCAGGCTCAGAAACCACCGGTTGTGGGCGCTCGCCAGCCCCGCGTGCGGAAGCTTTTGCAGGATCGGGTCGCAGCGACATACGGCTGGCATCAATCACCACCGCCCCACTTTGGTCGGTAAAAGTCACCTGTGTCATAACGGTGTGGCCACGCGGCACAGGGATCACTTCAAGCACACGCCCTTGGGCCAACAGTTCTTCGCCCAGTTGCGCCGGCCGGTATTGCACCAGCTGTTGCACCATATTGACATTGCCTTGCGCGCTGATACCGCTGCGTATACCGGCCTGTATGCCCAACCCAATGAAAAACGACGGATCGACCGTGTTGCCGAACACCCGTGGATCAATGCCACAGGCCTGCATTTTCTCGCGCTGGTGGTCGTGACCGACAATGAGCGGCGCTGGTGTCAGCTCAAATCCTTCCTGGGGCACTATCCAGTCTGGCTCAACGCCTGTGTCGTTCAAAAACAGCAGTTCGGTCATCTTCGCTCCCAGGGTTGGCCAGTTTCCACAAATACAGTCCTAGAATACAAGGTTCCGGATTTTGACGGTTCCAGTCGCAGCCCGAGTCGATATACTCCGCGCCATGTTACCGCGACAACGCATCGGTTCTGTTTTTTTCGTGTCTGCCATCAGCCAACTGTTGGTGGCAGCACTGCTTAGTGGCTGCGACACTGGGAAAGGCAACACCCAACCTCTGTCCCCGGCTAAAAATGTCCCTCATGGCACCATCGACCTTGCCAGCAACACCGCCACCATCACGCCTCGGGCTCGTGCCGTAGGCGCACTCAAAACCAACGCCGAAGCCGCCGGTCACCGTTTCCACCTGCTGGAGGCCAATGGCAAACCACTTGCTGCTGTTGTCGAGGTCGATCTCCACAAATACGAGCCCATCTTGCTGACTGAAACCGACGGGATTCGTCCCGGGCTTGTGATGGCTGAAACACAAACCACGGTGGTGGTTGGCAGCGGGTTTGTATCTCTGGTGCGCGATATGGAGCCTATTGGCCTCTTACAGCACCACAACGAGCTGCTTAGCGGCATCGAGCAGCACGGCTACACCCGTATTCTGGGCATCACTAAAAACCCAACAAACAGCGCTGAACAAACCGCCCCCCTGTCACGCTTCGAGGTCGTACACCGCTCCGAATGGCTACCAGGGTTGTTCAATTCAGCGTTGCAGGCCGGACCAGGCATCGTCGAACAAGGCAAACTCGATATCTCCGAACGCGATTTGCAGCGACCGAAGTATTTTCGGAGTTTTGTTGCCGAGTGTGGTGACCGCGCACTGACCGGCATCAGCCTGGTGCCAACTCATCTGTATACCTTGGGAACCTCTCTTGTAGAGCTTTTTTCCCGTGAGAATTTACCCTGCCGTGAGGTTGTGAACCTTGCTGGCGACAGAGAGGCTGTGCTGCTCACAAGCTATGACTCCAAGGCCGCTTATCTTGGCGATCCGCAACCACGCAAAGTGGCCCTTATCGCGTTCCGGCAGCGTGCCAAGCCGACAACCCCGAACTAGCGAGTCAATCGGTAGTCACCGCGACACTGGTTACACCACGCACTTCGCCATCATGCTCAAACGACAACTCAATTCGGGTTGCTGCCGGGTCAAACGCAACCTTCGCGCCTATGCCGCTAACAAACACCGAAAAGGTGCGGACGGCGCTGCCAAAGTTGGCACTAACCGATGGCGCAGGGACAGCTTTACAGACGCCATTCGCCTCGGTCTCACAAATGTTGATCGTCAGGTCATCGCTCAGAAAACGAGGAACCACCGTAACTGAGTTGACGCTCGCACCAATGTTGACTGCCGCTGTTGCAAAGGCTGCGCTGGCAGACGTACCACCTAATCGCACCACGCCGTCTGAGCTTGCGGTCGCGGACACCGGCAGAATATCGGCTGGCGCCTGTGTTGCCGCGGAAAACTGCAACGTGTTTAACCCCCGGACACTAATGGCACGCGGCGCGTTGTTACATTTGTAATTAAAGGCAACGCTAAGCGGCGCTACTTCAACGCTTGGTAACAGCGAGACGACAAACGAACGACTTGCACCCACTTCGATAGTCACAGGCGTATTGGGCACACCAACCAACGCATTAGTCTGCGGGTCGGTTGCCTGAAAGCGCACATCTCCTGAAAACGAATCGAGCGGCAGAATTCGACAGCCCTCGAGCGGCACCGTGCCCGCGTTTGCGATTGTCGCAAACACGCTAGCGGTCTGGTTCAGACCGACAGAACGACTACCCGGCAACATAGCGGCAACCACCTGCCCCGGAGCCGAAACTGTGCCTCCGGTGAAAATGGTGAAACCCGTTTCTGACGATTGATCGTTGATACTGACCCGCGCTCGCCACCGTCCGGGAATGTCCGGCGCAATAAACGAACGCCAAAGATAACTAAACGCAAACTGTTCGTTAAGCGAGCCCAGTGGAACACTAAGCCAGACGCTCTGATCGGGCGCTATTAGCGTCAAACTAGCTATATCACCCAATTTCTGATTAACAAAGAAGCCCGTGAGATAAACCGGATCGCCTGGTTGAAAGTTCGCAGCTTGCGTTGCTGATTCACCGCCATCACATTGGCCGAGAACCGGGGCTGCTGTACTGGTTTGCACAGAGTTAATGCGTGTCTTGTTGTAGTCTGGTTGCCAGCGCCAGCGACTGTCAGAGGCACCACAGGAGCCGGCAAACGGGTCGATCGATTGGTCTTTGCTGTCGAGCAACTCGAAGTGCAAATGCGGTCCTGTGGACACACCCGACGAGCCCACTTGTCCCAGATATTCACCAGCTACAACCGCATCGCCAATGCTCTTGCTCGTCAGGGAATCTTTTTTCAAGTGACCGTAGACGGTCTGAGAGCCATCTGAGTGCGCTAGTACCACAACATTCCACGGGGTGGTGGTATTGAAAGAACAGCTTCGGTCAGCGCTGCCGGACACCTTATTGACGATCACACCGGGCGCCGCGGCAACCACGTCGAGGCCATTGTTGTCCATGGTTGTCCAGGGGTACGGCCAAGACGAAATGTCCACACCGTCGTGGTTGTAACCTGATGCCGTGTCATAGCTGCGCGACCCGCAGGCGTAATCAAGCACACTGCCCGTCGTTGTGTCGAGATCGAGGTAGTTAGAAACTCCCGTTTGAAAGTCATTCCGATTATCGCTGCCAACCCGTACCGGCCAGCTAAGACGCTGTGCACCTGATGGCAGACCCAGTGGTGAAAGTACTGTTTTGCCTGGCGCGGTGATCTGTTTGGCATCTGCTGCGGTCGCAGAGTCCCTGGCTAGTCCCAGCGCGCGGCGATTGGTGCGAGCGTCATGCAGCAGGCTTTGACGCATATCAGCGTCGATATGGTCTGTTGGTGGCACGTATCCGCCACCACCACTTGATAACAAAGCCGGCAGCTCCTCCGCTGCAGACACCAGCGCGCTATAACCGGTAAAAACTAGCGCGGTAACTATTGCTAATAGCCGTTGGCTAACCAAAAAATTCATCGCCTACCCGCTCTTTACTGCCGCGTTGTGCAAGACCTCTTAAACAGCAAGATAACAATGCAGACAGGCACGAAATGGCGAGCGCGTCACACTCTCGATGGCTGTTAAAGCCGAGCGAGGCCATTGCGTCCAGAGCCCAGAAGACGACCTACTGGCTATGTACGCCGGAGCTTGGCAACCTAGTGTGTTGGCACACCCTCTAACGAGGAAAACTGGAGCTCAGACATGACCGATTCCGGCAAACACAAGAACGACCCCTACGGTGACATTGGCACCGGCAAGCCCGACGAGAGCAAGGCATCCCCTGCTATCCCCGCCGCGACGGTTGTGTTGCTGCGAGATGGTCAAGACAGCACGGGCTGTGACAACAACAGCCTTGAAGTACTGATGTTGCGCAAAACCTCCAAGATCAGTTTTGGCGGCATGTGGGTTTTCCCTGGTGGCAAGATCGATGCCGCTGACTACCCACCAGGCACCACAACGGGTGCCCCCACCATCGAGCAGGCGGATAGCGCCGCACGCAATGCCGCCGCCCGGGAAACGACGGAGGAAGCCAATTTGCAGCTGACACCCGATGCATTTATCGAATTTTCCCACTGGACACCGCCACCAACCACACCCAAACGGTTTGCTACCTGGTTTTTTGTGGCGCAGGGCAACCACGCGGACACGATTGAGGTGGATGGCGGGGAGATTGATGACCACCGGTGGATCAACCCAGCTCAGGCGCTGGCACAGCACGCCAAGGGCGAGATCGATCTGGTACCACCCACCTGGGTATCGCTGTATCAATTGAGCCAATTTTCGAACGCAAGTACTGCACTTGAATTCATCACGAAGCAGACAACCCGTCGTTACGTCACACACTTGTCAAAGCGCGAAGACAACGTGCGAGTGGCTATCTGGGAAGGCGATGACGGTTACGAGTCTTGGGACGCGAACAGCACCGGCGAGACTCATCGGCTAACTATGGCCAAAGGTGGTTTTGTGTTTGAACATTCAGCCGCTCAATACTAAAGGATCGACAATGTTGCACCGACTACTCCCTGGCCTGTTCGCCTTTGCAACCATCACAGCCATTACGACCATCACAACCCTGGCAGGCTGTGCCTCGACGACCGAGGAATCGCCAGCACGGATCGAAACGGCACGCTTATCGGCAACCGTTAAAATTTTAGCCTCGGATGAGTTTGAGGGACGCGCGCCCGGAACACCCGGCGGCCGGAAAACCGTGAAGTTTCTGATCGACCAGTTCGCAGGCCTTGGACTCGAACCCGGCGGTAGCAACGGCTCTTGGACTCACACCGTGCCCATGATCCGCACTCAGCTGCAAACACCCGCGCCAATGAGCTTTCGCATCGGCGACAACGTCCAACCTCTACAACAACAGACCGACATCGCGGCAGATACAGTGCGGGAAGCCCCCTCGATCAGCATTGACGCACCCGTCGTGTTTGTTGGTTTTGGAGCCCACGCACCCGAACGTGACTGGGATGACTATGGCGACATCGATCTGACCGGCAAGGTCGCGATCTATCTCGTGAACGATCCAGACTTTTCGGCGACACCCGACGAGCCAGCCGCCGGACGCTTTGGTGATCGACGCATGACGTATTACGGACGCTGGGCCTACAAGTACGCAGAGGCGGCACGACGCGGCGCAACCGCAGCTCTTGTGATTCACGAAACACAGGCCGCTGGTTACGGTTGGAACGTGGCCTCGTCATCACCCGGCGAAAACTACGCCGTCGTACGCGAAGGCAATACCGACCACGCCATGGCGTTGCAAGGATGGCTGCACAACGACGCCGCGAGCCAGCTGTTCAGTGCCGCAGGCTATGATCTCGAGCAGTTACGCAAGCAGGCTCGCCACCCTGACTTCACCGCATTTGAACTGAATGACGTTCGCTTTGGCGCCGATTTATCCGTCCAGGTCGAACGCATCGAAAGCAGCAATGTTCTCGCCAAGTTACCGGGTACAACTCGCCCACAAGACGTACTAATGGTGACCAGTCACTGGGATGCCTTCGGTCTTGGTGAACCGGATGCACAAGGGCGCACGGTGCGACCCGGCGCCAACGATGATGCGCTGGGTACGGCTGGAGTTCTTGAGATAGCCCGAGTCTTAACCCAATCCAAACCACTCGCCCGCAGCGTTGTCTTTGCCGTGTGGACGGCAGAAGAAAGTGGTCTGCTCGGTTCAGAGGCCTATGCGCGCGATCCGATCTATCCGCTGGAAAAAACGGTCGCGAACCTGACATTGGATATTCTGCAAACGGCAGGCCCCGCTCGCGACGTCATACTCGTCGGCGAAGGCCAGAGCGACCTGGAGGACGACCTTGCCCAGGCCGCTGCCGCACAGAATCGAGTCGTCACCCCAGAAAGTTTGCCCGAAAATGGTCTGTTCTTTCGCGCTGACCACTTTTCCCTCGCCCAGCGCGGCGTGCCGGTATTGTTGATCATGGGAATCGCGGGTGGCGCCGACCTGCTCGAAGGTGGCCGCGCAGCGGGCGACCAGTGGATCGCCGACTACACCGGCAATTGCTATCACCAAACCTGCGACGCCTGGAGCCCCGATTGGGACTTGCGTGGAGCTGCCCAGAACATCGAACTGTTTCGAACTATTGTTGAAAAACTGGGTAACTCAGAGCGCTGGCCACAATGGAAAACCAGCTCGGAGTTCAGATCAATTCGCGAATTGAGTGCAGAGGCGCGGCAATAACCAAACAACCGGTGGTAACGCGTTATTGCAACTGCTTAAGTTCGGCGAGCACCTCTTCGGTATGCTCGCCAACACTCGGTATTGCGCGCATCTCGCCGGCTTCCTGACCCGGCGTGACGGGCACCTCAACGGTGGTCTCGCCAAACCGCACTCCGCGTGTACGAAAGTCACCGTGCTTGCGCAAACCACTTACCTCGTTCACAGCGGCATGGGCAATGTCTGCCGCGAGCAACAACTCGCTCAACGCCGCAAAGTCTAACTTCAACGCACTCTGTGCCACGGCACTATCTACCAACGTTCGGTTTGCTACTCGCGCTTCATTACTATTCGTGCGAGGGTCACGAACCCATTCGGGCTTCTCAAGCAACGCCGTGCAGAGCGTCTGCCACTCACGCTCATTTTGTACAGACAACACAAAGGGCCGCCCGTCTTTTGTAACAAACACCCCGTAAGGCGCAATGCCGGGGTGAGCAATACCCACCCGTTCCGGCGCGCTACCCCCGTAACGTTCCAGCAAATAGGGCACGGCCATCCATTGCGCCAGCGAATCAAACAGCGTGACTTCCAAATGTTTGCCACGCCCCGTTGCGCCGCGCTCGATCAGCGCCAGCAGCAGCGCATCGTAGGCAAACATCCCGCAGGCGATATCGCAGACCGACACACCCACCCTGCCCGGCTCGTGCGGGCTGCCGGTGATGCTCGCAAGCCCAGTCTCTGCCTGGATCAATAAATCGTAGGCTTTTCTCGCGCCACTAGGTCCTGCTGAACTGTAGCCGGCAACGCTGCAGGTAATGAGCTTGGGATTAGCGTTACGAGCAGCGGGCAAATCGACACCAAGCTTTGCCAGCGCACCCGGCTTGAGGTTTTGCACAAAAACGTCTGCCGAGACAATCAGCGCCTGCAGCGTTTGCACTTGGGAGGAATCGCGCAGATCGAGCGCAATGGAGCGCTTGCCGTAGTTCAACCAGACAAAATACGCGCTCTGCCCGCCCACAGCCGTATCGTAGTAACGGGCAAAATCACCCTCGGGACGTTCAACTTTGATGACATCGGCACCACCTTCCGCTAGGCGACGGCTGCAAAACGGTGCCGCAACCGCCTGCTCCAACGCCACAACACGCAGACCATGAAGTGGCCCTGTGCCTTCAGCCCTGGAACTGGGCGTAATTGAGCTCAGGAGTAACCCAGCGACAGCAGATTATCGACCGGACGATACAACTCTTCGAGATAGGCAGTGTCTTCCGGCGAGATCTGTATCTGCGCCGCCTCAACCAACGCATCTAACTGCTCAACTCTTGAGACACCCACCACCGGCGATTGAATTTCTGCTTTGTTGCACAACCAGGCAAGCGCAATTTGTGCCGGCGTCTTACCCATCCGCCCCGCAACCTCAACAACCCGGTCTGCGATGGGAAACACATGATCGCCTCGGTACAGGCCTTCAGTGCGAACTTTGTCAGCCCCCCGCGAGCGACTGGTAGAGCCGCCCTCAAGACTGCCTTGATAAGCGCCTGCAAGAATTCCGCGCGCTAATGGCGACCAAGGAGTAATCGCCACTCCACTCTGCGCGCAGTAGGGATTCATCTCGCGTTCTTCTTCGCGATAGACGAGGTTGTAGTGATTCTGCATAGACACAAAACGTGTCCAATTGTTTTCCCGCGCCGTGTGCTGCAACTCCGCAAACTGCCAGGAAAACATCGAGCTGGCGCCGAGATACAACACCTTGCCGGCTTTCACCACGTCATGCAGGGCTTCCATGGTTTCTTCGATGGGTGGAGACACATGACCTGGCACGCCGTGCGGATGACGATGAATAACCAGATGGTCAACATAATCCATCCCCAAGCGCTGCAAACAGTTATCGATGCCTTCCATCACGTGTTTGCGCGACAAACCGCCTGCGTTCGGGCCTTTGCCCATTGGCATGGATATTTTGGTAGCCATGACAAAGTCTTGTCGCGGCAACAAATCAAGCAGTAGTTTTCCAACCACCTCTTCGCACGCACCCTGACCGTACACGTCAGCACAATCAAAGTAATACAACCCATGATCAATAGCGGCCTTGAAGATTGGCTTGGCCTCATCAGGCCCGAGCGTCCAATCACCCTGGTGCCCGCGACCGGGCTGACCAAAGTTCATTGTGCCAAGACAAAGCTCGGACACGCGCAAACCGCTACTGCCAAGTTGAACACTATCGAGCATAGGGATTCTTTCCTGTTTGGGTCTGCTTGGTATTGACTACGCATGAGCTGGCGCGGGACACCGCGCCAGCAACCGAGGACTTAGCGTGGCGGCAAACCGAGCTTTTCACGCTCTTTGTTCATGCGCACGGCATCGCCTTCTTTACGCGGCGTTTTCTCTTCTTCCGACAACTGCCCCACCATGTCGCGGTTGGCCTTTTCGCCGTCGTAGGTGATCCATTTTACGGGATCAACCGAGATGATTGTACGCAGTGGCGAATCAAGCAGGCTGTGGAAAGCGGCTTCGCCTTCGGCGTTATCAGGACTGACTTTCTTTGCCAGCGCGGGGTAAAACCAGGCTTTGGTGGCATCATCGTCGTGGAACGTGGCGTGGCCCTTACAGGTAGCAGCGCCACCCATATCGGTGCCCGCAACTGCACTGATCGCAACGGAGACGCGATTATCGCGACGGATCGCTGAGGCCCGATGACGGTGCGTCGCAAAAGTGATCCAGATCTTGCCTTCGTGCCAGACAAACGCGTGGGTCACCCCAACCGGCCAGCCGTCTTTGGTGCCCCACATCAATACGCACTCAGACGCCTGTGTGAGCAGTGAATCAATTTGCTCGTCGCTGTAGCCGTAGATGGAAACCATTTCGTGATCGTGTGAAGTGTCTGACATGTCATCTCCCCAGTGATTTGTCATTTGAAATAGACACCAGTATTGCGGAGCTAGCCTTCCCGGGCAACCTCTCGCAATTCAAACTTCTGGATCTTGCCCGTGGAGGTTTTAGGCAGCTCACCAAATACAACGTGCCGTGGGCACTTGAAGTGGGCCAGCAGGCCTCGGCAATGCTCGATCAGCTCCAGCGCAGTGACCTCAGCCCCTGCCGCCAGCTCGACAAACGCCCAGGGAGTCTCCCCCCATTTCTCGTCCGGAGCCGCCACAACGGCCGCGGCGCCGACCGCTGGGTGCTGATAGAGCGCCCCTTCAACCTCAATTGATGAGATGTTCTCTCCACCAGAAATGATGATGTCTTTGGAACGGTCTTTGATCTCTACATAACCGTCTTCATGCCAGACCGCCAGATCACCAGAGTGAAAGTGGCCGCCAGCAAACGCCTGTTTCGAAGCCTGCGCGTTCTTTAAGTAGCCTTTCATCACCAAATTGCCGCGAAACATGATTTCACCCATGGTCACGCCATCGCGCGGCACCAAAGCGAGCGTGTCCGGATTCCGGACGGACATCTCTTCAAGCACGGCATAGTTCACCCCTTGTCGCGCCTTAATACGTGATTGTTCAGCCGCAGGTAAGGCGTCCCACTCGGGCTTCCAGGCACAGACGGCAGCAGGTCCATACACTTCTGTGAGGCCGTAAACGTGGGTGACATCAAAGCCGATCGCCGCTGCTCTGGCGAGAACGGCCGCTGGGGGTGCCGCACCCGCAGTGGTCATGCGCAAGGGCTCAGCAAAGTGGTGACCACGCCCTTCCGCTTCGGTTGTCACCATGTTCAGTACGATGGGCGCACCCGACATGTGGGTGACACTGTGCCGGTCGATCGCGTCGAGAATGGCGGACCCTTCTGGTGCACGCAAACAGATATTTTCTCCCGCATAAGCAGCAAGCGTCCAGGGAAAGCACCAACCATTGCAATGAAACAACGGCAAGGTCCAGAGATAAACCGGGTGTCTGGGCAACGCCCACTCAAGCCCGTTGCCCAGTGCGTTGAGGTACGCGCCGCGGTGGTGATACACCACTCCCTTGGGATTGCCCGTCGTTCCTGAGGTGTAGTTCAGCGAAATGGCGTCCCACTCATCACCGGGCAGCGTGAACCCAGCGCTCGCGTCACCGGTTGCAATGAGTCCGTTGTAGGTCTGCGAACCCACACCAGGCACTGCACCCACCTGTGCGTCTTCGATATCGATAACCAGCGGTTTAACCGAGGCTATAGCAAGTGCTGCGCGTGCGACCTCAGCCAGACCGGCGTCGACCATAAAGACCTTGGCTTCACCGTGATCGAGAATGAAGGCCACCGCCTCAGGGTCCAGTCGGGTGTTGATCATGTTCAACACCGCACCGCAGCCAGGCACCCCAAACGCGACTTCCACCGCAGCCGGTGTATTGGGCGCGAGCACGGCAACGGTATCGTTTTTACCAACGCCTGCGCGGCGCAAACCATCTGCCAGTCGCAGGCAGCGATCAAATGTTTCACCCCAGCTGGTGGTTTGATCCCCATAACGAATGGCAACCGCATCGGGGTAGACATGGGCGGTTCGTGCAATCAGCGACAATGGCGTCAGTGCTACGCTGTTGTGCGCGCCCTGCTCAAGGTCAGTATCAAAAATGCTCATTGTTATCCTTAGGTGGGTGCATCTTGGGATTGCCACGCATCGTCAGCGAACTGTTTTGCAACTCGCCGCAAGTCGGCGGGCCAGCCAGTCAGTTGGTGTTCAAAGCGTTCCTGATCCCGAGCATAGAGCGCGCGAATTGCGTCTTCAAAGCCTGGCAGGTTACCCGCAAGCGTCGTGAGAAATCGGTTGGTTCGGTCTTGTGCTGCGCGTGCCGCGTCTTCGCCGGCGAGTTCTTTGCGGGCTTGATCGATTAACCGGCGCAATGACGCCGATGCACCACCTCGCTGGGTATCGAGCCACGCCCAATGTCGGGGCAACAACGTAATTTCACGGCCAACGACACCGAGCTTGGGCCGCCCACGTTTGCGCGGCACAGGAAGCGCTTCGACAGCGCGAACCGCCGCTTCACTCGTCGCCGCAGTGTTCGCCGTGTCTGGGGCGGGATATCGGCTGGCTAGGTCGCTGGGCGATCCGCGCAGATCCACGTCAATCTCGCGACCCGTCGCTGTTTCGAACAGCAGCACGCCGTGTCGATCTGTCTGGGATAGACCCTGCAATCTTTGAACAAGCTCCGCGAGGGGACCTGCTGCGAACAGCCGATCACCCCGAAACACCAAATGGGTCGGCTCATGGGGCGATGTTAGCGACGGTGGATCATCAGCGGGCATGAGCACCTCGCAGCCTCAATCTATTATTACCTTGGTAAATGTAATACCGCCCACAAAGAATATCCAGCCCATTTACGACCTTTCACTCCAGGTACATCTACGCTGCGTCCATGCCCTGCTATGTCCAGCCATGCCAATCCATGCCAATCCATGTATCGAACCAGAATATAAAACCATTGGGAGTCCAACAGTCGCGCAGAACCAAGTAAACTCTGGAAAAATAAAAAACATGCAGTAGTAATGCAGGAGGGAACATGGCAATTCTGAAAACAGGGGCACGCCTGAAAAGTACGGTATGCAATGGTGAAGTGATGGTTGTTGCAGCACCAGATGGCGAGATTGAAATTAGCTGCGGCGGCCAGCCAATGGCTGATCCTGCGGGCGCCGAAAAAACCGGCGACGTGCATGCAGACCATGCGGTTGGTATTGCAATCGGCAAACGCTACGTCAACGAGGCGGGCGATCTCGAACTGCTCTGCGTTAAAGCGGGCGACGGCGGCCTTGCGGTCGGTAGCGAGTTACTGCTGCAAAAAGACACCAAGAAGCTGCCCAAAACCGACTAGCTAGAGAAGACTCAGCGCGATGAACATCATGATGTTGCTGGAAATGACCAGCGCCACGTTTCCCGATCGCGTCGCGTTTGTCGACGGCGAAGACGGCACACGATTAACCTATCAAGAGCTATTCGACAACGCTGGCCGTCATGCAGCCCGCTTGCAAAGTGGCGGCTTTTCTCGGGTTGGAATGCTCGACGTTAGCAGCATCGCCACACCAACAGGGCTATTCAGTGCGGCCTGGGCCGGGTTGCCTTATGTGCCAATCAACTATCGGCTTACCGAGCCGGAAATCGATGCCTTGCTCAGCCGAATAACGCCCGCTTATCTGGTCACAGAAAATGACCGCGAACAGCGCTTCGCAGCTATGGATGATGTGACTGCTGCTCCACGCACGGCATTCCTGCAGGCAGCTGAATCAGGCGTCACCGCCCCCGAGTGGTCCATGGACCCCGAAGACACAGCCGTACTGCTGTTCACCAGCGGCACAACGGGTGCGCCAAAAGCGGCCGTACTGCGACAAAAACATCTGGTCTCCTACATTCTCGGCTCTGTTGAATTTGCCTGTGCAGACGAAGAGGAAGCTGCTCTCGTCTGTGTACCGCCGTATCACATTGCTGGCATAGCTGCGGTATTGAGTTCGGTCTACTCCGGACGCCGAGTTGTGCAACTCGCAAACTTCAGCGCCGAGCGCTGGATCGAACTTGTGCGCAGCGAAAAAGTCACCACCGCTTTTGTCGTTCCCACCATGCTCAGTCGCATCGTTGAAGCGCTCGAGGGTGAAAGCTCTGCCAACATGCCACACCTTGGCAGCCTGTCTTACGGTGGTGGCAAAATGCCGCTGTCAGTCATAGAACGGGCAATGCAGCTGTTTCCGGATACTGATTTCACCAATGCTTACGGGCTAACCGAAACAAGCTCAACCATCTGTGTGCTGGGCCCAGACGATCACCGGACCGCGGCTGCCAGCAGCGACGAGACAGTGCGACGCCGGCTGGTCTCCGTAGGACAAGGTTTACCTGGCCTCGAGATCGAGATACGCGACGACGACGGCAACGTAGTCGGCCCTGATCAACGCGGCGAGATTTATGTGCGCGGCGAACAGGTATCCGGCGAATACGAAGGCCGCGGCAGCGTGACTGACGCGCAGGGTTGGTTCCCTACTCGCGACGCGGGTTCCATTGATGCAGACGGCTATCTGTTTCTCGAAGGTCGCGCCGATGACGTCATTGTGCGCGGCGGCGAAAACATGTCGCCAGGTGAAATCGAAGATGTATTGCTTGAACACGCCTCTGTGCGTGATGCAGCCGTTGTCGGTATTCCCAGCGAACAATGGGGCGAAGCTGTCGCGGCAGCCGTTGTTCTCAAACCCGGCAAAACTGCCAGTGCAGCCGAACTGCAAGAGTGGGTGAAAAACAATTTGCGCTCATCGCGCGTACCGGAGACTCTCGAGTTCTACGACGAACTGCCCTACAACGAAACCGGCAAACTGCTTCGAAGAATTGTCAAAGCACAGTTCAGCGAACGCTAAAACTCGGCTAACTCGCCGGCGCGTCACGCACCGACAATCTTATCGATCAAGCCCCATTGCAGGGCTTGATCAGTCTCAATGCGAGCGCCGCTCAGCGCCATGTACGCGGTACGATGACGCCCGATGCGGCGCGGTAAGCTCACGCAGCCGCCCGCCCCGGGCACCAACCCCAACGACACTTCCGGCAACTGAAAAAAGCTGTCCTTGGCCGCATGAATCTCGCCAGCAAAAGCTGGCAGTTCAATTCCTGCGCCAATACAAGCGCCGTGTACCTCAACCCGAACTCGGTCGCTCAGTTGATGAAGAAGGGCTCCCGCGCTACGCGTTGTGCGACTGAGGTGGGCCCGACTTGCATCGCGCGCCGCACCAAATTCGGCTAAATCACCGCCCGCGCAAAAGGCGGGGCCAACACCACTCAGGCGAACCCGTTCGATACTGTCGTCGAGACAGGCGAGTTCCAATGCCTCGCACAACATATCGCGCATTTGCGCAGAAAACGCATTCCGACGCTCAGGACGATTCAACTCGATAAGCAACTCGTTCGAGTCACGCGATACCAGCACCGCAGGGTTGGCTGCGGGTTTAATGATCTGCGCAGCCGACGGTGAACCCGACTGCCCCTCGCACCAGTACTCAAATTCAGCGCCGTGCTGCAGCGTTGAGTAAGCCAGTGACTCCGCGAACAAGCCGTGTTGCACTGCGGCACCCTCAATATTGCGCAGCAGTTGCACCAGCACCGTTGCCGCATGCGGGTTCGACTCAACCACGGAGGCCACCAAGCCCAGTTGCTCGTCGTTATCCACAACAAGATCTACAAAGGCCGGCACCGAGTGCTTGTCCCGCCTTTGCCTGGAAGCAAACCACCCCACAACAGGACAGACAGGCATCGACGTTGGCACCTCATCCAGCAACCGCTCGTCATTCAGATCGACAACCAGCAATGGCCCTGCGTCTTGCACCAGCACTGACCAGCCGGTCGCATCCGCATTAGCGCCGGCCAGAAAATCATTGACGCCTATCGGCACCGGCAAACAGGCAGAGGCAGGAGACGATTTCATCGATCAGAACTATTCCGGGTGGTGCGTTGAACCCCGCCAGTCTACCCTGCCCTCATGACCAGTTCTTCTCCGCCAAACCCTGACGCTGTCCTCATACTCAACCCGGGCCCATCACCTTGCTTTGCCCATAGCGGCCAGCATGTGCGTTGCGCGGGAGGCCAAATCACCGAAATCGGTGACCACTTACGCCCCATGGCAAGGGAGCACTGCATTGACGCCGGAGGCGGCGCTCTCCTGCCCGGCTTGCACGACCACCACATTCACCTGCTCGCGACCGCAGCCGCGCGCGCCTCTCTCGACTGCGCCGAAGGCGACCCCAGCCACCTCCCCCAGCGTATCCGCAACCGCGCAAAGGGCTCTAACTCAGGTCACCCAGACCCAACCTGGGTACGTGCCATTAACTACCACGAGTCAATCGCCGGGGAACTCGATCGGCACAAGCTGGACGAGTGGCTGCCCGACCAGCCGCTAAGAATTCAGCACAGCACCGGTTCGATGTGGGTACTCAACTCAACAGCACTGGAGCTACTCGACCTGGATGCGCTTGACCTCAAACTAAATGACCACAACCGACTGGAGCGTGACAGCAACAACCGTCTCACCGGTCGACTGTTCCGAGCCGATGAGCTGCTACGCGAGCGTCTGCAGCACACCGGCAACATGCAGGCACCCGATCTCACTACACTCTCCCGCGAACTCGCACGCTTTGGTGTTACCAGCGTTACCGACACCTCTGCCACCAACAGCCAGGCCGAGTTTGACCTTCTGCATGCCAAGCAGCAGCGCGGCGAACTGTTACAGCGGGTTCGACTGATGGGGAACGCTCTGTTACCGCCGAAGAAACTGCCGTTGATTCACACAGGGGAGTTGAAACTGCTGCTCGATGAGGCCGCATTGCCCGACATTGATCAGCTGATAGAACAGGTTCGCTCGGCGCACCAACACAATCGCGGCGTCGCTTTTCATTGTGTCACCCGCATTGAACTGGCCGTCGTTATCAGCGTACTGAGCGCCACAGGTGCGCACCCGGAACAACGCGATCGTGTGGAACACGCATCGCTCGTTCCGGCCAATACCATTGAGCAACTGCGTGAGCTCGGAGTGCAAGTGGTAACCCAGCCCGGCTTGATCCACTCCCGTGGCGATCGCTACCTAAAAGAACTCGCTAGCGATGAGCTGGAACAACTTTATCGACTACGCTCCCTCCTCGACAACAACGTCCCGGTTGCCGGCAGCTCTGATGCGCCCTATGGCCCACTCAACCCCTGGCTAACCATGCAATGCGCTGTTGAGCGACGAACCTTGGGCGCGGCGCAGATCGGTGCAGGTGAGGCCATCACAGCAGAACAGGCAATCAGTCTATATTGTGATTACTCAGCAATTACACCCGGCCAACCCGCAGATCTTTGTGTGTTGAGCAAGCCTTGGTCTGATGCGACGGCGCGTCTCACAGACACCGTGGTTAGTCACACCCTCCGCGGCGGCGAGCTCATTCACACCCCAACGTAGCTCTGAGTTCGGCCCGTAAATATTGCCGGCGACCAAGCCAGTTGATCGAGCGATTGGTATAGTCTGGACTGGGGACAGATAAGGAACGGCAGAATGAAGATCGATGCGCCCGTCAGCGCAGCCATGCACCACATCGGGGAGTCAGCCGCACGGCTCGAGCGGCTTGGTTACGACGGCGTGAAATTGCCAGAGCTCAATCACGACCCATTTATGCCCTTGGCAATTGCTGCCCAGCAAACCAGCAACATCGAACTAGTTACCTCTGTTGCCGTCGCTTTCTCGCGCAGCCCGATGACCATGGCGCAGCAAGCCCATGATTTGAACTCGTTTTCAAACGGTCGTTTTGTGCTTGGCTTAGGGTCTCAGGTGAAAGCTCACATTGAACGTCGTTTTAGCATGCCCTGGCATAAAGCCGCCGCGCAGATGCGCGAATACATCAACGCCTTGGGGGCAATATTCGATTGTTGGTACGACGGTACTCGTCTCGATTTTCAGGGCGAGTACTACCAACACACACTGATGCCCGCTACCTTCACACCCGACAACACTGACGCCGGGCGTCCCAAAATATTGCTATCGGCCACTGGCCCGCTAATGACCAAAGTCGCTGCAGAAATTGCCGACGGCATGATGATGCATCCGTTCTCTTCAGAAAAGTACATGCGCGAGGTCACCCTGCCAGCCATTGAAGCCGGTCTCGCAACATCAGGTCGCAAGCTCGAAGGCTTTGAACTCGACTACGCGCCCATAATTGCCACCGGCATCAACGAAGAACAGTTGGCTCTCGCTATCAACAGCGCTCGCGAGCGCATTGCCTTTTACGGCAGCACCGAGGCCTACAAACCGGTGCTTGATATACACGGTTGGGGCGATTTACAGATGGAACTGCACATGCTGAACCGTCACCGCCGCACAACCGAAGCCGCCGCTCTGATCACCGACGAGATACTGCACACTATCGCCATTGTGGGGGAGCCGGGTGATGTCGTGACGCAAATGCACAAGCGGCTGGGCGGCGTCATTAGTCGAACCGGCTTTGGTGTTGTCAATATGGACGATCAAGATCTTGCGACCCACCTCGCCGCTCTGCGTGCGTAAACCAACAACCCACTATACATAGGAGAAAGAGGCCACCATGAATCGATTCGAAAAAACACTACTAGCGCGCCAGGTGCTCGAAGAAACAATGTACCGCTACTGCGAGGCGATCGACCTTGCTGATATCGAAACCGTTGGAAATATTTTTGCAGCCGGCGCTCTTATCAATCAGGACGGCTCGGAAACACGCGGCCCAGCGGCAGTGACCAAACTGTTTTCCGAGATGATTATTTTCTACGACAACGACGGCAACGAAGTGCCTTACGCCAATAAGGCGTGCTCACCCAGAACTCGTCACGTCACGAGTAATATCATTATGGAGCTCGACAACAACGTAGAACTCGCGAGCGTCCGCAGCTATTTCACGGTCTACCAGACTATCCACGATGAAAACGTCATCATTGCCGGCGGCCGCTACCATGATCGCTTCGAACGCGACCCCTACGGCTGGCATCTGATAGAGCGACGTATTCTGATCGACAATCGAGGCGACATGTCACATCACTTGAAAAGTGCTCGTACTTAAAGCATCAACCGACTGACAGCCGCAACACTCCGCAAGTTTTCCGAGGAACGTACAAATGCGATCATCACGCTCTACAACAATGTCGATAACCCTTGCGGCTTTGAAGGCCTTGCTTAGAATCGCTCTGTTGCTCACACTTTTCACGGCTCCGCTTGCCGCAATGATCCAGTCAAATTCAGCTCTGGCGGAAACCGCGCGAGGCACGGTCTTTCTCGACACCAATAACAATCGACTAAAAGACCCAAACGAACGAGGCTTGTCTGGGGTGCGGGTGTCCGATGGCGTGCGCTTTTCAACCACTGATGACAGTGGCAACTACCAACTGGAAATCGCTGCTGAGGCGATCATTTTTGTCATTAAACCCAGCGGCTACAAAACGCCGGTGTCACCGCACAACCTGCCCCAGTTCTACTACATTCATCAACCTAAAGGTTCTCCCGAAGGGTTGCGCTACACCGGTATCGCCCCAACCGGAGAATTGCCAGAACGGATAGATTTCCCGTTGATTGCACAAGACGAACCCAGCGTCTTTGAGGCCATTCTGTTCGCAGATACACAACCCCAAACCGAAGTAGAACTCGACTACATTCGCGAAGACGTTGTCAGCGAACTGATTGGCTCCAACGCAGCCTTTGGCATGACCATGGGCGATGTTGGCTTTGATGATCTCTCTATTCTTCCGCGCCTGAACGCCATCATCGGCCAGATCGGGGTGCCTTGGTACAACGTACCGGGCAACCATGAACTCAACCTGAAAGCCGAGAGCGACCGCTATTCACTCGAAACTTTTAAGCGTATCTACGGGCCGGCGTATTACAGCTTCAATGTTGGTGGCGCGCACTTTGTCGTGCTCGACAACATCGAATACAAAGGCAATGGTGAGAGTGATCCGGGCGACGTTCGTGGTGCTGGCGGCTACATTGCCAATTTTGGCAAAGCCCAGTTGAACTGGCTGAAGGCAGACCTGGATGAGGTGCCCAACGACACACTCGTGTTTATCACCATGCATTCCCCTCTGGCAACCGCACTCGACGACGGTCCTGGCGTAACCACACAAGATCGACGCGACCTGTTCAAGCTGTTAAGCGGCCGCACCAATCTGTATTCGGTGGCTGGTCACACGCACACCACAGAACACATTTACTTCGACAAAGAGGACGGCTTTCGCGGTCCAGGCACCTTCCACCACCACATCTTGACCGCCGTCAGCGGCAGCTGGTGGAGCGGCCCCTTTGACGATCGCGGCATCCCTACCACCTGGCAGCGAGATGGCACCCCCAATGGCTATCACGTACTCGAAGTCGACGGCAACAAGGCCGCGCTGCGATTCAAAGCGGCAAGCCAACCCGCAGATTTTCAGATGAACATCATGTTCGATGTTCATCACAACGCACTGCGACCCGACGCCATGCGTGACTTCCGTCATGGTGAGCTGTTCGATGGCAGAATGAGCATTGCTCAGGTTCCGGCCGCAGGCGTGCTGGTCAACCTGTTCGACGGCGGACCCACATCAACGGTCAGCTTTCAGATCAATGGCGGACCGAGCTTACCAATGCAGCTCACTAAAAGGCGAGACCCAGAGGTGAACGAGCTGTTCGCGCGCAACGCCGACAGCAAAAAATCCTGGGTTCAAGCGATACCGTCTACGCATCTGTTCGAAGCAGACCTGCCGGACGACCTGCCAGCAGGAGTTCATACCCTGTCAGTCGAGGCCACGGACGAATTTGGTAAAGTGCACCACGCCCACGCTGTGCTCGAGATAACTGGCCAATGAGCATCCCCACCAACAGGCTGCTGAGTGCAGCCAGCTACATAAGCCTTGCAACCTTTCGTAAAGACGGCCGGCGGGTGGCCACTCCCATATGGGCTGCTCCCCTCGCTGACGATGAGGCGCGATTGGTGATGTTCTCTGACCCTAACGCCGGCAAGGTTAAGCGTCTGCGGAACAGTCCGGTGGCTGAAGTTGCTCTTTGTGACGTGCGCGGCAAGCTGTTAAGCGAATGGGTGGGCGCGCAAGCATTTCTTGTCGAATCGCCTAAAGAGGTAATCGCTGCCGAGCAGGCTGTGCGGCACAAATACGGCTGGCAATCGAGGCTATTGGATTTCACCTCTCGAATTGGCGGGCGCCTGCATAAGCGTCAATATGTCCGGATCGAGCTGACTGCGCCCGACGCACTGTAGATACAGCAAGCCCCAAACTCTCAAAAGGACTTTAAAAAAGCTTAAAAGGTGCTTTTGTTCGAGTTGTGTCAAGCAGATGACACTCCCTCAGGCACGACCGACGTATTGTTTGTGTCGGGCGCCTACTGGCACGTCGGCACCCAGCTGCTCTGCCAGGGACGGCGGTCAGCATTACTTTTCGCACCCCTAAGGCAAGAAATTTTACTCACGGATAAGACCTGCTAGCTTCGCAAGCTCTGACGAAGACGCTATTGTTATCCGACCGCGGTTGAGCACAACAGCACCCTCCCCTTGCCAATCACGCAGATAGCCGTTCACCACCTGTCGCGATACTCCAAGATAATTCGCCAGTTCCGCTTGGGAGATACGCACTTCTCTCTCTTCTGCCGCCAAGTGCAATAAACGCCGTCCTAATCGAGCTTGCGGCGTCAGGAAGGCAAAATCAGCCACCCGTTCACTCGTCCAGCGCACTCGTTCACACACGAGCAACAACAGCTGAATAGCCAGCTCAGCTCGCGTGCGCATCAACTCCATAAAAGGCGCTCGCGGAATGACAAAACACTGAGTGGCGGAAGTGGCGAAACCGCTAGCCGTACGCGGACCACCATCAAGAAAGGCGATCTCACCGATAATTTCGCCGGGGTTGATGCGGTTTAAATTAAGTGACTGGCCATCACTTGAAGAGGCTCGAATATCAACCGCCCCACTAATGACACCAAGCAGGAAATCACCGGGATCACCCTCTCGAAAAATTAAATCTCCCACCGCGTAGTTGCGGTTACGCCCCATCCCCACTAACAACTCGATTAACTCTGCCGACAACCCGCCAAAAATAGGGCTCTGTTGCAACACCAGCTTCGCTGACAGGTTGCCTTGAGAGGCTAGTGAATCACTCACGCCATGTACCTTGGCGCTGTGCTGCGCCTCTTTCTCGCTGCCGGATTGCAGTAACTCCCGGTCGTGTCAGACAAATGTATCACGTAACGGCAGGCACCAATCGCGCAGAGGAACTGGCCTTCGCCAGCAGTTCGCCACCAGCGTTATAGAGCTCGCCTTCGACAAAAGCGACGGTTTTGCCCATCTGCACGACCCAGCCTATCGCCCGGTTAACACCCAGGGTTGTCCCCTTTAAGTAAGAGACTTTCAACTCAAGGGTGGCTGGCGCGCGCGTAAAACCCGATTGCGCCATTACGGCCATCGACATTGCCGAGTCGAGCATGCCCGCAACAAAGCCGCCCTGCACAACATGGCCAGAATGACAGTGCGCCGCAGTCGACTCAAAGTCCATGGTTACTCGCCCCGTCTGTGGATCATAATCAACCACGCCATCCGCTCCCCCAGCAGCACCCAAAGAGAGCGTACAGGGCTGCACCGACTGGGCAAATCTAGCGAGAATCTGCTCGCGCGTCATGACATCGATAGTGCTCACAAATTGACTCCGAGCAAAGCCGGTCAGTCTACAACGCCTTACTCGGTTCACGCATCAAAAGAGACAGTTTTTACTAGCGCGTAAATCGTCTGCCCCTCCGACAACTGAAGCTCTGCGGCGGCCGCTCTGGTAATACGAGAACGTAAATACCCCAACGCTGCGCCTGTTGCAACGCTACCATCAGAAAGTTCGATCACCGCTTCAGCGAACGGCGACTCGACGTTTTGCTGCAGCTCTACCAACCGTCCTGCGAGCACGTTACGGATACTCAGGCCGGCAGGCTTGGCAATGGCCAGAGCAACGTCTCGAGCTCGAACTCGCAACTGCACCTGATTGCCAACCACTAGTCTCGCACGCAGTGGTACAGACAACTCTTGGCCGCCCACAGAGAGCCGTGTCAGCTGCCAGTGCTGGTCCTGTTCGACCACTACCCCCTGAAGCAACGCATGGGCCTCCAATCGACCACTCACCTCGGGTAGATCCAGGCGCGCAAACAGCTCAGCGGTTGTGCCCTGGGCCACCACTGCCCCCGCCTCAAGCACAACCATGTTCGGCGCCAGTCTGGCCACTTCATCGATATCGTGACTGACGTACAGCAGGGGAATCGAAAATTCTCGTACCAGGGTTTCAAGATACGGCAGTAAATCGGCTTTGCGTTGATCATCGAGTGCTGCAAGTGGCTCATCGAGCAATAAAAGCTGAGGTTGGGTGAGCAATGTCCGCGCAAGAGCGACGCGCTGGGCTTCACCGCCCGACAACTCGGTAGAACGACGGGCAAGCAAAGGCTCCAATTCAAACGCAGCCACCACCGCGTCGTAATCGACTATCTGCGGCAGCTTGGCAGCGCGCCGTCGGGCAAACTGCAAGTTCTCAGCCACATTGAGGTGGGCAAACAGGCGTGCGTCTTGAAACATAAGGCCCACACCGCGCTGGTGGGTGGGTACATTGATGCCGGCCTCGCTGTCGAGCCAGATCTCATTGCCACACCGAATGCTGCCGGTCGCTCGATCAAATCCAGCCAGTACGCGAAGCAAACTTGTCTTGCCACTGCCGCTTGCGCCAAACAAGGCAGTCACTCCTGCCTCGGCAACCTGCAGCTTCGTCGACAGTTGAAACTCACCCCGTTGGGCCTCAACGCTGATATCTAAAAAGGCCTGCGCTACGGAGCTTGTGTCGCGACCTTTGTCGGCTGATTCCGTCATGCCTTAGGCCACCCGCACAGCCATACGTCGATTATTGCGATAAACCAACAGTAGTACGGCAAATGAAAACAGTAGCAAACCAATCGACAACCGATGCGCATCGCCATAACGCAGGGTTTCAACGTACTCATAAATAGCGATCGAAACGACCCGTGTCTCACCCGGAATATTTCCGCCGACCATCAGCACTACGCCAAACTCACCAACCGTGTGAGCAAACGTAAGCACAATAGCCGTGAGAAAACCGCCGGCAGAAAGAGGCATCACCACTGAGGTTAAGGTATCCCAACGACTGGCACGCAGAGTCGCCGCGGCCTCCACAGGTCCACTTCCAACCTGCTCAAAGGCGCTCTGTAACGGCTGCACCATAAATGGCAGGGAGTAGATCACAGAAGCGACCACTAAACCTGAGAACGAAAAGGTCAACGCCTCGCCAGTGACCGTCACCCAGAACGCGCCCAAGGCAGACGCCGGACCCAATAACACCAGCATATAAAACCCAAGCACCGTGGGCGGCAACACGAGTGGCAGCGCCGTGAGCGCCTCCACCACCGGCCTAAGGCGACTTCGTGTTGTTGCCAGCCACCAAGCCAGGGGAGTTCCCAACACCAGCAGCACAAGGGTTGTTGCGCAGGCCAGAGCGATAGTCAGCCAGATGGGACCAAGACCAATCACGGTAATATTCGAACGCTATTCGACAAACGCTGAATCAAGGTTACTGATCAGCAGGCGGTGAGGCGTCCACCACAGCGGAAGCTCTAGCAGCCGCAGCTTGCACGGGCGAGTCTGCGATATCGGTAGAACTAAACGCATCTGCAGACTCGGGCCACCGACCCAGTGCCATTTCAGGCGGCAGAATATCGCGATTGGGTTCGCTCGCCTCCGGATCAGAGTAGTACCCCAACGCGTAGTTGCCCTGAGTGTAGCCCAGCATATCCTGCAATTCTGGCTCGAGCTCTCGCGCAATATGCGGTGGGCACGACAGATATTGATTTTCTTCCTGACGCAGCCAACCGAGGCAGTAGGTTAAATTTAGCCCAAGCCGCGAGCTCGCAGAGCGGTTGTTACCGCCTGAGTGCAGCACGCTTCCCGTGTACAGGAGCACGCTGCCCGCCGACATTTCCGCCTGCACAATCTCTTCGCGCGCAGCGCGCTTATCCCAGCCCCACTTGTGACTGCCTGGCACAACCCGGGTCGCGCCATTCTCTGCCGTGAAATCGGTAAGGGCCCAAATGGTGCTGAACTGTGGTTCGATTGACAGAGGTAATTGTGTACCCCACGCCAGTCGATCACGGTGCAGTACCTGCGCGCCCTGCCCCGGATGAATATAGATGGTCTGGGTGAGATGCAGAATGATCTTGTCGGTGTATGGCGCAAGGAACGTTTTCGCCGACTCAACAATTCGTTCGTGCATGATCAGGTCGCGACACGTTGGTGTACGCGCAACCAAAGCACCAGTGCGTTGGGTTTGCTGCCCCGTAAAGTCATCACCGCCCATCGGCGTGCGCTCAATATAGGGCATCACTTCAGACGTCATCTGAGCGACCAGGTCAGAACCGATAACGCCGGTCAGAATAGCCGCACCATCACGCTCCATTACAGCTTGAATTTCTTGCGTAGCTGCGTTTGCGGGCAGAGTTTGCAACGCCATAGGAAACCTCGCGATCGTGTGTAAGCGAAGCCCAAAGATAGGAACTTAGAGGCAAGGATGCAAATGCAGGTCGTTTTGGAGGCAGAGTCCATTCTGCCCACATGTCACGCCTAGGCTGCGCGGTTACCTGAGTTGCCACCGGTATTCCCGCTGCCGCTGTTACCACCACCGCTGCGTCGGCGTGAACGGCCGCCACTATTACCGCCAGAACCACCACCACGATTGCCTCCGCCGCCGCGATTACCGCCACCGCGTCGACCGCCAGCGTTGCCGCGATTTCCGCCGCCACCAGAACCACCGCGGCTTTCACCACCCGCTGGCGCTTCTGGCGTCACGTACTTGATACCTAGATCAACCTGCTCAGGCTCAAACTTAATAAGCCGCTCTATCGCACGCAGCCGACTGCGCTCGGATGGGTCTACCAATGACCAAGCAACACCTGAGGCTCCCGCGCGGCCGGTACGGCCAATGCGATGCACGTAGCTTTCTGGTTCGTGCGGCAGCTCTTGGTTTACAACGTGCGATACACCATCGATATCGATGCCGCGAGCAGCAATATCCGTCGCTACCAGCACCCAGATTTCGCCTTTCTTAAAACTAGCCAGCGCCCGCTGACGCGCGTTCTGAGATTTGTTGCCGTGAATAGCGTCAGCGCCAATACCGGCCTGCATCAATTTCTTGGCCACCTTGTTAGCACCATGCTTCGTGCGGGTAAACACAATGGCGCGGGTCACTGTTTCGCCATGCAGAATGTGTTCTAACGCCTGTTGCTTGTGCAGGTTATTCACCATCACCACGCGCTGTTCAATCTTGCTCACCGTAACCTGCTTAGGCGACACGTCAACCCGCAGCGGGTCGCGCAAAATCTCCTTGGCAAACTGCACAACCTCTTTTGGCATGGTCGCTGAAAACAACAACGACTGGCGTCTCCGAGGCGTCATGTTAACGATCTTCTTAACATCCCGAATAAAACCCATATCGAGCAATCGGTCTGCTTCGTCGAGCACCAGCATTGACACGTTGTCGAGCACAATGTGTTTCTGATTTGCCAGATCTAGCAATCGCCCTGGAGTTGCGACAACAATGTCGACACCTTCGCGCAACAGTTTTATCTGCGGATTAGCACCCACACCGCCAAAAATGCAGGAGCTGCGAATGCGCATGTTTTTACCGAACAGCTTCAGCTCGTCAAAGATCTGAATCGCAAGCTCTCGCGTGGGTGCCAAAATAAGGGCTGATGGGTGCTTTGGCTTGCGTTGGGAGTCAGCCAGCAGTTGTAAAAGCGGTAATGAGAATGCGGCTGTCTTGCCGGTGCCTGTCTGGGCGATGCCCAATAGGTCGCGGCCCTCAAGCAGTTTTGGAATGGATTGTTCCTGAATAGGAGTTGGTTTTTCATAGCCCACATCGGTGAGCGCGCGCAAAATACGCTCGTCGAGATCGAGGTGCGCGAAAGTAGTTTCTGTCAATGTATATCCTGAAAGGCAAAACGCCTGGGTAAATAAAATCCGCACCCATCAAATGATGGTCTCTTAGTAAGACCGTTACGAGAGAGTTGCGGACAAACAAATGCGTAGAACCGCACTTGTGTACCCGGCAGTTACGCCCAAGTACCGTCGAAATTCGACGCCTAGCTCGCGTAGGGTAACGCGGCCGGTGCGGAAGTTATCGCTTGAAGGGACTCTTAGGCTACAAATAAGGAGGTAAGAGCACCTGCGACGAGCCGCACACTGCGGTTATCGGTGGTTAAAGTCAAGGAAGCCTTAGGCGCCGTCGTGCAAATACCATCGGGTACCGCAGATCAGTAGCTGTTCATCGCTAACGTACGCATTGCGCTGCCGCGCTTCTCGCAAGATGTCTTCGCGATTCGAAACGCTGATGTCCACGCCACCAAGACCGGGTCCGCGTCCGTCACGCTCCTCGACAAATCGCAGGCGCGCATTGTTAAGCGCCAGTGAGAACCCCTGCCCTTCCCGCTCGATAGCGATACCGGCAACCTGGCCCCACAGCTCAGCCAGGCCGAGAGGGTCATTCGACTGCAGCTCAACGCCAAGGAAGTCGACGGTGACGTCCTGCTTTACTTTATCTTCCCAACCCAGACCACCAACAGGGTGCCAGTTGCCGGTAAAGTCGTTGTGCGCATCAGTCTCCACTTCAAAAAAAGCAGCCTTCAGATCACCGGGATGCAGCTGCAGCAAATGCCAGTCACCCCGCACCGTTTCATGAGCGACTCGCACCTGATTGTCGATGGCATTCTGCTTCACCTGCAACTGTGCAGCCTCGCTGTCAGCCTGAGTGATAACCATGTAACCACCGTCACCCTGGCGTCGCTCTAAATAACGGCCGCCAGCTGTGTTCTGCTGAATCGGCGCGACCACTTCGAGGAAATTCCGGCCCACGGGCATCAGCGTGTTTTCCAACCCGAAGGCCGCAACACCAGGATCAACATAACAACGGTTGATGCCAAGAATTGCGGTCAGGTCGTCAATGGCGGGCTCGAGTTCACGCGCCACTAGGCAGATTTGCCGCAGTTGTAGAGTCATCGCTCAGGTCCTCAGATTGCGCTTAGGTTGCGGTCTAATCTGCCTTCTTATCGACACGAGGGTCAAGAGCAGGGTCAAGAGAACGGCCAACCAGTGGGCGCAGAAGCGGCTCCAGACCATTCATCTTAACCTCAAACATAACCGCCATCCGCTCGCCAAGTTTGCCCCGCGGAAAGCCCTGGCCTTTAAACCACACTAAATAAGCTTCTGGAAGATCGAGCAAAAGACGTCCCTTGTATTTACCAAACGGCATTAGCGTATTTGCCAGTGCAAGCAGCTCTTCGTGATTGGCATTGAGGGGGTCAGTCGTTGTGTGTTGGTCATCCACCGTAAGCTAAGCACCTGAGATTCTCGTCGGGTTACGGTCAAATATTTTTTGCAGATTTACTGCAGAATGCAAGCAGTCGTCGGGGTCAGGTTGCTGCCTTCGGGGTCAGGTTGCTGCCTTCGGGGTCAGGTTTCAACCTGACCCCTACTTCTGAGCACTCCTTGTGGCGTCTACTTCCGGCGGCGATCTACCAGATCGTCTTTGGTCACGGTCAGCCCTTTCGACTTAAGCGCTCGCATTATGATGCCGCGCATAGTCGTGCCCGCATCAAAGGCCATCTGGGACAGCTCTCGGTGCTGAGATTGGCGCATTTTAAGCGTCACCTGACTCATCGGTTCTTCTATCACCGCCCCCTGATCGCGTACAACCGGCAGCTCACGTGTCTTCAGAGGTGCCTTAGGCTTTTTCTTGACCGGCTTTTGGCTGACAAGATTCTGCTTCGAATTTTTCGATCCGGCAGCCGCCGTTGTCCCAGAGCGCCGATTCGACGCCCCGGACTTTTTCACCTTGCTCACGGCTCAAGCTATACCGCGACCAGAAGTTCGGGCTGTTCGCGCATGAAAGGCAGGAAGTTTTGCTCACACATCTCCTGAACCAGCAGCTGTGCTTGGGCGCCTGCGGTGCCTTTATTGGCCACCTTGCCGCTGAAGGACTGCTCTTTATAAGCCACCAGATGGTGCAACCGGGTCTTCATGGTGGGCAGCTCATGCTTAGCAACCTTCTTACGAACCTGTTTTCCCACATTTGTCTTGGGGGTGTAGTCCGTGAAAACGACCCGAGCTGGGATGATTTTCTCGGCCATGGCGCCGGCGCTGCGAACCAGCTTGTACGTCTTCACCGCCTCAACCACGTCAGCTTTCGACATCTGCACGGGAATCAGCACGAGATCAGCACAGCCCATTGCAAAGATAGTCGCCTGGGAACGCATACCAGCTGTATCCACAACCACCATGTCGTACTTGCGATCCATCTTTTTAGCTTCAGCGACAATCTTCGTTTCATCAGTGATGAGCTTCGACTCAATCGCCATGTTGTTGTTGTCGGTTAGCCAGCTGTGCAACGTGGCGTTTTCGTCCGTATCAATCACACCCACTGTGTAACCAAAGTTGTGAACTGCACCGACGATGAGTTGCGCCAGTGTTGTCTTGCCGGCACCACCTTTGCTGGTCGCCATGGTGAGAATGCTCATAGATTGTCCTTATCTGCTCTGCAGAAAATCGTTTGCTCAAACCGGTGTACATACTTACATAAATAGATATGTAAATAGATATGTAAATAGATATGTACATATGTATGCCAAGCAGTATACGAACAAAACTAAAATTGTAAACGCTAAACTCAAAAAAACTCGAATCAGCGTTTACCCTGCAAAAACTGGTCTTTTTGGCGATCGAAAATTATTTCGGCGCCTGCCACCACATCCCATTCACACTGAAACAAGAACGGGTTAGTTCGCGAGAAAATGCCTTGGCCAGCATAAGAATGCCACCCACTAACTTCATGTGCTTTGAGAAGATGCACTCCAACCAAAGGGTCTTCACCTTCAGAAATCATAAACTTACCGTCACTTGTTACAGCTAGAAAGATTCTCACCAAGGGCACTCGATCATCGATTAACAACCGACCAAAGACCGCACAACGCGGCTGTTGTGCGAGTAATTTGCGGCGGCGCAACCAGCGAGGGATGCAGCAATCCGATCTAGTGCGCGACGCCGACTGGCTGGCGGGCACCGTAGCGTCTTCGTGGGTATGCATAAGGAAGGTTTGGGGCGTATCAGCAAAATCGGGCCGCGAGCTATATCGCTCAACGACGTCAACCGCCAAAGGGTCGCCATAACCCCACTGAGCAGTCGCGTACGCGCAAGTCGACCTTTTTAGATAAACCAAACAATTACAACAAGTTACAGGCTTAATCTAAATCGATTATAGACCTTGCGCCACCTAAAATAGAGAGAGTGTGTTAGCTCAGCACTGCACTAGGCCGACCGGATTTAAGCTCCGGCAACGCAGCCGGCTGATAGGTCACGATGATTGCGCGCCGCGGGGTAGCGGATGCGTTGGGTAGCGAGCCGTGAACAATGTGTGGACTGAAGAACAACGCTGAACCGGCGAGCAGCTCAGGAGCGACAATCTGCGCTTCATCAATTTCGTCGGGATGTGTAAAAAAACCTTCCAGCTGAGAACCATCCCCAAGGCCAGGCAAACATCCTTTGGTGTGACTGCCACGCACCACTCGCAGACAACCGTTCGCAGGTGTCGCGTCATCAAACGCGACAAACACGTTGGGCAAATGATCCACATCTGCCGAGTCGTGAATCCAGTAAGGCGAGTCCTGATGCCAGCGAAAGCCAGACCCATCCTTTGGCGGCTTCATGTTCAACTTGGCGGTCCACAGACCAATCTGCGGTGCGTCCACCAGCTCACGCATCGGCACGACCAGGCGAGCATCAGCTACCAAGCTTGCAAACCGCGGGTCGAGCTCATGAACGGGCTCAATAACTCTGATCTGTCCTGTTGCGGCCTGGTGCTCGTATTGCAACGTGACATGTTCGATATCAACAAACCGGTTACCGTCCAGATCGTAGGCTGTGCCGCCGGCCGCCTTGCTCTGAACCAGCAGGCAGGCCGCCTCTGCAGCGTGCCGGAAGCCCTCGACTTCAGCCGGGGTGAAAATGCCCTCACGGACAAAATACCCATCCTTGCGCCACTGAATGTGCTCACGCTTGGTTAGCTCCAAACTCATAGTTGTCCTCCTGACTCGGGCTTTACCCTAACCCCGCTATCTAACCTACCCAGAACCTCAGCCAGCATTAGAGCTGCGCACCACCCGAGCAGGTAAGGACTTCACCGGTAATGAAGTCAGACTCAGGCAGACACAGTAAATAGATGGCGCCGGCCCCATCTTCCGGTTGACCGCTGCGACCCAATGGCGACGCACGCTCAGAGGACTCAATCTGTTGCTCGCTAAGGCCCACTCGAAAATCGCGCTCACCAACGCTGATCGTTGGCGGTTCGCCACTGTAGCTCTGAGTAAGTCGGGTATCGATGTGACCAAACGCGACACAATTCACGGTGACGTTGTAACGCCCCCACTCTTTTGCGAGCGTCTTTGTCATACCCACAATCGCTGCCTTGCCAGCAGAGTAGGCAATTTGAGTCGCTGCGCCAGTTGTCCCCGAGACGCTGGATACGTTGACGACCTTGCGGACCGATGCAGCGCCCAACTGGGCTTGTTCGCGCTTAGCGGCCTCACGCAGCCATGGCGCTAGCGCCCGCAGTATTCGGAACGGTGCCGTCGCGTGCACATCCAACATCGCCTGCCATTGCTCATCAGAATGGTTCTGAATAGCGCCATTCCAGATATAACCCGCATTATTGACGACAATGTCTATGCCGCCATAGCTCCCAAGCGCGGTGTCGATCAAACGCTCCGGAAAATCGGTACTAGTAATGTCGCCAGGACAGGCAATCGCATCGCCGCCAGCGGCTTGGATGGCAGCAACACAGACACCAGCCTCACGCTCATCCAGATCGTTGACAACCAACCGAGCGCCAGCGGCGGAGAGGCGTTGCGCCGTCGCCAGACCAACGCCGCGGCCAGCACCGGTGACGATGGCGGTTTTATTCTGCAATGCTTGCATCACACTTTCTCCTATCTACAACAGCAGCCTTACGGCATTACCGCGCAACAATAGCACCCTGCAAGCACGCTCTTTTGATCCGCCTGTTTGTACTGTCAATAAAAATGGTGATGAATTAATCTAATAGACATTCAACTCGCAACAAAAAGAGAGCTTTATGTCGGGCCCACAACAACAACTAGCACCCACAAACGTTAAACCAGCCAACAAGTCAGCCGGTCTCACCCGAGGCGCAAGCGCACTACTTGCCCTGGCGCTCATCACTGGTTGCGCTCAGATCAATGGCGCAACCACACAGGCAGTTACGACCAAGTCAGTCGTGGCAGACGCTAAAACTGCGACCACGACAGCAGCTCGAAACCCACTCTACGAACTGCGTACCTACACTACCAACGACGGCAAGCTCGACGCGCTGCATGCCCGCTTTCGCGATCACACCGCGCGCCTGTTTGAAAGGCACGGCATCCAGAACGTGGCCTATTGGACCCCAACCGACAAACCCAACACACTCGTATACATCGTGGCTCACCCTGATAGAGATGCTGCCAAAGCCGCCTGGGCAGCCTTTGTTGCCGATCCCGAATGGAAAACGGCGTACGCGGCATCGATAGCTGACGGCCAGCTCGTAACAAACATCGACAGCGTGTTTATGGCAGCAACCGACTATTCACCCGCTTTTTAAATCTACGCAGCAGGAACGATCCAATGAAAGATTTTAAAGATAAAGTCGCTGTGATTACCGGCGGCGCCAGCGGCATTGGTCTCGGCATGGCTCGAGCCTTTGCCGAACGTGGTATGAAACTGGTCATTGCAGACCTGGATGAAGCGGCACTTGAGAGCGTCACCAAGACATTCAGATCAGCAGGCGTTGAGGCGGTTGGCCAACTCTGCGATGTTTCTCAACACGAACAGATCCAGTCACTGGCTGATCTCGCGGTCGACACCTTCGGTGGTGTTAACGTGCTCTGCAACAACGCAGGCGTAGGTATACCCACCGCCACTCACAACATGAAACTCAAAGATTGGAAGTGGATTATCGACGTTGACCTGTGGGGGCCAATCTACGGCGTTGAAGTCTTCCTGCCACTTATCGAGGCACAGGGCGAAGGCCACATCAATTCCACCTCTTCCATGGCGGGCATGATCGCCGCACGACGAATGGGTGCGTACAACGTGGCGAAACACGGCGTAATCGCGCTGATGGCTTCACTTGAGCGTGAGCTACGAGCAAGGAGAAGCCCGGTTACCTCATCAGTACTGTGCCCAGGGCCCATCAATACCAACATCAGCGCCAACTCCGTGCAGTTTCGTCCGAGTGTTGCAAAGCCCAAACCAGATGGCCCGAAAGCCGGCCAGATGGGCGCGGAGATTCAAGCCATGCTGGAAAAGGGGATGCAGCCCGATGAGGTTGGCGCTTTGGTCGCAGACGCTATTGAAAACGATCGCTTCTGGGTGCTCACCCATCCGCGGTGGACCAAAACCGTACAGAAGCAGCTGGATGCCATGAACAACGACCAGTCATTAACCAAAGCCTAAGCACAAGGTCAAAACCCCAACCCAACCTTAGACGAACGCATGCGCTAATATGGAGGGCTGAAATACATCAAGGTTGGGGAACCCAATGGGAGAAACTGGAATGGAACAGACGGTACTGGATCTGGTAGGCGAACTCGAATTCGACCCAGCAACGCTTAAAGAGAAATATCTGGCAGAGCGCGATAAGCGCATCCGGAAAGATGGCATTGAACAGTACATCGAGGCCAAAGCGGAGTTCTCCCACTACATCGACGACCCCTATGTCGAACCTGGATTTACCCGCGAACCGCTCACCGATACCGTAGAGGTTGTCATCATTGGCGGTGGTTTTGGCGGCCTGCTCGCTGGCGCAAAAATGCGCGATGCTGGAATCAGCGATCTGCGCGTCATCGAACGAGCAGGTGACTTTGGCGGCACCTGGTATTGGAACCGCTACCCGGGAGCCATGTGTGACGTCGAGTCGTACTGCTATCTGCCGTTACTTGAAGAGATGGGCTATATGCCTAAACACAAGTACGCCTTTGCTCCGGAAATTTTAGAATACAGCCGCATGATTGCGCGTCGCTACAACCTGTACGACAACGCTTGCATGCAAACCAACGTCACCCAAATGCGCTGGGATGAAGAGACGAGTTACTGGCACATTCAGACTGATCGTGGCGACAACATGCGCGCGCGTTTTGTCGCCATGGCCAACGGTCCTTTAAGTCGGCCAAAGCTGCCGGGCATTCCAGGTATTAACGACTACCAGGGCCACACCTTTCACACCAGTCGCTGGGACTACAATTACACCGGCGGCGACTCCCACGGCAGTCTCGCTAATCTCAAAGACAAGCGTGTCGGCATAATCGGCACAGGCGCAACGGCAGTGCAGGCTATCCCGCACCTGGGCGAATGGTCCAAAGAATTACACGTTTTTCAGCGCACGCCCTCCTCCATCGACATACGCAATAACGCTCCCACCGATCCTGACTGGGCTGCACAACTCGAACCCGGCTGGCAACAGGCGCGCATGGAGAACTTCAACGTACTAGTCAGCGGCGGCGATCAAGAAGAAGATCTCGTCGGCGACGGATGGACCGAAATCATGCGCAAACTTACAGGGATAGTAGCTAAAGGCGCCTCACGAAAACTCGGCAGACGGCTAACCAAAATCGAACGCGCACAACTGATGGAGCTCTCTGACTATCAAAAGATGAACCAGGTCAGAGCTCGAGTTGACAGCATTATTCCCGACGAGGCCACCGCTGAGGCACTGAAACCCTGGTACCGGCAGTTCTGTAAACGCCCGTGCTTCCATGACGAGTACCTCGACACCTACAACCGAGACAACGTGACCTTGGTGGATACAAAGGGTAAGGGCGTTGAAAAATTCACCCCAACCGGTGTGATCGTAGGCGGCAAGGAATATGAATTGGATTGCATCGTATTCGCAACCGGCTTCGAGGTGGGTACTAGTTTTACGCGTCGTGCTGGCTACGACATTATCGGCAAAAATGGTAAAACCCTGAGTAATCACTGGGAAAAGGGCCTGCGCAGCATGCATGGTCTGACCACCAATGGCTTCCCCAACTGCTTCTTCCTCGGCTCAACCCAGGCGGTCATCACCGTAAATGTACCCCACTCCTTAAGCGAACAGGCTGAGCATCTCGCCTGGATCTTGACTGAAATGAAGAACCGCGACAAAGTTTGCGTCGAAGCTACTGCTGAGGCTGAAACAGACTACGTTGATGAAGTGCGCCGGCTCGCCAGTCTAGGCACTCGCTTTTACGCCGAATGCACACCGGGCTATTACAACAGCGAAGGTGCACCGGGCAATAAAGCCGGTCTGTTTTCGGACATGTACGGAGGCGGTTCGATTCGCTTCTTTAGCATGCTCAAAAAATGGCGTGAGGACGGCAGCATGCCGGGCTTTGAACTGAGCTAACTGATGAATGGCAAACCTGCGCAGTCCCAAATGGGGTTCCGCAGGAGCGCCCAACCGCCTCTACTCACAACTTAACCTCTATTTCGCTGCATTTCGGAACCACACAATGAGCCAACTCTCGGACGACCCACGAATAGATCCTCGCATCAAAGCCCTAATGGGCGCTTTTCCCTCAGGGAATCAGGGTGATGGCGAATCTCGGGAAGCATTGGTCAGAGCAGCCAACTCACCCGCAGCAACCGCCGCGCGCGAACAAACCACGGCCTTATTCAAAATGATGGATAACGAAGAGGTAGCTCCCTCGACCGGTCTCGACATTAACACTCACGATTTTATCTCAGCCCCCGATGGCAACAGCATCAAAGTACAGTTCATCCGTCCGCAGTCTGATACGCCCTTGCCCTGCATTTACTATATTCACGGTGGCGGCATGCAAACCATGAGCTGCTTCGATGGCATGTACGCAGCCTGGGGACGAATAATCGCAGCCCAGGGCGTTGCCGTCGCCATGGTCGACTTCCGCAACTGCCTGACGCCCTCCTCCGCCACAGAGCTTGCGCCCTTTCCGGGTGGGTTGAACGACTGCGTCTCAGGCGTGAAGTGGTTGCACGAAAACTCAACCATGTTGGGTATCGATGCTGGGCAAATAATAGTCGCCGGCGAAAGTGGCGGCGGCAATCTAACTTTAGCCACCGGTCTAAAACTGAAACAAGACGGCGACCTAAGCCTGATCAAAGGTCTGTATGCACTTTGTCCTTACATCGCGGGAAAATGGCCCCAAGACAGGTACCCTTCCTCAACCGAAAACAACGGTTTACTCATCAACCTCCACAATAACCGTGGCGCCATGGCTTACGGCATAGCGGAACTCGAAGCGGAAAACCCACTCGCGTGGCCGGCATTCGCCAACGAAACTGAGGTGGCCGGTTTAGTGCCTACCGTTATTAGCGTGAACGAATGCGACCCGTTGCGCGACGAAGGTATTGAATTCTATCGCTTACTGCTCCGCGCCGGTGTCCATGCCCGCTGCCGCCAGGTGATGGGCACCATTCACGGTACCGAAATATTTGCCATTGCCTGCCCAGACATTTCGCGTGAAACCGCGGCGTCGATGGCACAGTTCTGCCGTAGCCTCTAAACCAACAACAGAACCTATGTCGCTGGTCGAGTGCCAGCGACATAGATCAGGCCCGCAAATATGCCCAGGTTCTTCACAAAATTCTGTAACTCGTGGGCCTTATCAGCACTCTCGTAGTCATTCCAAAAGTCATGCATAAAGACGTTAATTAACAGCGTTAATCCGGCCAACACAAAGGCTGCGATACGCGCTCGAAAACCGGTCGCCAGCATCAGGCCACCGCCAATCTGCAACACAACGGTCAACGCCAGCAAAGGCACTACAAGCGGCACACCATGCAGCGTCATGTAATCTACGGAGCCTTGCCACCCCGTCACCTTCATAACACCCGGCATGATGAAGTAGAGGCCCAGAAGCGCTCGTCCGGTGTGGCGAAGGGCGTCTTCGTACCATGCTTGGGAATCTAGGTTCTCAGCCATCTATAGCCACCTTGCAATTAATTGGTTTCAGGGACGCGGAGATTGCGCTACTGGGCTATCAACCGCAACATATGCGGCGTTTTATCGCAAAACTCCGCTTGATTGTGGGCGCCTTCCTAGGGCTGCGTGCGATACTTACCTCTGGAACAATTCAGGAAGGCACTGAACATGAGCTTAGAAGGCAAAGTAGCCGCCATCACCGGCGGTACGGCAGGCATCGGCCGCGGCATCGCGGAAGCTTATCTGGCAGAGGGCGCAACTGTTGCGTTAATGGCTCGCAACCCACAAAAAGGGGCTGCCACTATTCAACAACTTGGCGCACCCGATCGTAGCGTCTTCATCAGCGGTGATGCGATGGTGCAGAGCGACGTTGAAGGCTTTATCGATTCCACCGTCGAAAAATTTGGCAAACTCGACATTCTGGTCAACAACGCCGGAGGCGCCGGTGATCTGCAGCCTGCGATCGACCTCAGCGATCAAACGTTTGATGAGACCATGAAATGGAATGTCTACTCGACCTTCTGGGCCAGCCGTCGGGCACTGAAAGTGATGCTGCCCAATAAGTGGGGACGCATCATTAATATCTCATCCACTGAAGGCAAGATCGGCAAACCCGTCTTCACGGCCTACACCGCGGCTAAGCACGCCGTAAACGGCATGACCAAATCTATGGCCCAGGAAGTCGGTGCTGATGGCATCACCGTCAATGCGATTTGTCCGGGTCTCGTCATAACCGACATTGTAAAAGATAACGGACCCGCTACCGCCCAAGCCATGGGCATGAGCTTTGACGAGATGGTGACCTTGTTTTCCCAGGAGTCGGCTTTGAAGCGCCCCAATACTGTGGAAGAAGTGGCGGCACTTGCGGTACTGCTTGCCTCAGAACTGGGCGGCGGAATAACCGGCGGCACCCTTAGCGTCGATGGTGGAACCGCTCCCTACTAAACAGATAGAGACAGAGATATAGACAGGTTTTTAAAGGCGGTGTACATCTTCGGAAACCGCCGCAACATGTTCTTCGCCTTTTCAGGGCCATGCTCAACCAATAGCGCTGCGCTGCCCGATATCGACAGACCAACCCTGACATCAACAAGCCCTTCGCTTTCGGTTAAAAAACACTTTTTATAGTCGTAATCACCCGTCGTAAAGTCGAACTGAGTGACGCCCTCACCGTGGAGATGAGCCATAGTTCGATCAATCATGAGCTTACCCGGCGAGCAGTGCGACCAACTGCTACCGGCGTGCGCAAGCCGCACCATGGCATATCGGTTGCCGTCTTTAATGCCCAGCAACGCCCCCACCAATTCGTCTGGTTCGCTCTCTAACACGCTCAGCATCAGCTGACCGTTACCCAAGTCCAGCTCCAACAACCGGCGATAGAAGGCCGCAAACTGCGGTTCGTTAAGAATAAATGGCAAGCTAAGCTCGCGCATGCGTTCTGCCTGCAGTTGCTCTATTCGCTCAAGTACTACCAGCGCGTCTCCGGCATCGGTCACTAGTCGAAATTTAGCATTACAGCCATCGCGCTCAAACACGCGAAAGCTACGTTCAAGTTCTTTACGCACTTTTTTGGATAGACGTGCACGGTAGCTTGCCCAAGACCCCTCAACGGTAACCACATTGCTACCCAGTACGCTTGGCGTGTGACCCCGTAACAGGGCAAAGGGATTGGGTGCTCCAGCAAGCAACTCGGGCAATTTGACAAACCTAAGCTGATCATCGCCAGCCAAGAAGTCGCTGAGTACGCTCAACAATGCAAGCGGTGACACGTTAGGGGCTGGCTCATTAGTGCGACAAACCAGTAGTGGCGCGTTGTAGTCGGTTAAATCGCCATCGGCAAATTCGACAATACGTTGATTGCCCACTCGACGTCGCACCAGCGGCACGCCATAAATCGGAACACCTGTCTGCGCGTTGCGAATTTCCAGCGGTAAGGGTTCAACGCCCGCTTGAGCACCCAGTGTGTCGTACCAGGCGCGCAGCCAACCACCATGCTGAAACGGCGTGGCTGCAACCACTGCCGTCTGCTCGAACGATTCAAAATGCTGACACAGCTTCGCCCAAGAGACGTGCAGCACCGCTTCGAGCTTAATCGGAGCTGTCGCCATTAAGCGCGAACTCCAGTGGTTTATTGCTAGTGCGTACCTCGTCAAGCCAGCCTGTACGAGACAATAGCGCCTGCACTGCCGACTTTACAAAGAAGCTTGGGCCAACGGTGCGACGGCTGCGCGGAGTCATACCGAGCTTGTAGCGCAACGTGCCGTTAGCCATGTTCAAACGTTGATTCAACAGCGCCTTACGCGTCCAATACTCCGTCGTCACCGAGATATTCAGGCAATCGTGATTCTCAACCCTGTGCGGTGCATTCAAAGGCCAATGCAACATTTGTCCGGGCTGAAAATCGAACTTCACCGCATACTCATCAAACCATGGCTCATAGGCAAGATCGACTTCGAGTTCAAAAATTGCAATCTTCTCTAGATCTTCGCCGCTCAGGAAAGGTGCAATGTTGGGGTAAACGTAGACCGTTTTGCTGCCAGAGATTTGCCAAAGAGATTGGTTAGGTAGATCACAGTGGTAGTAAACCTGTGCCTTGGGGGATGAAATCAGCACGCCGAGAGAAGGGTTAGAAATTTGCTCTGTTGCTGGCAAGCGCTGCCGCAGTTCGGCAACAATCTCATCTTGTAGCTCGCGAAACTGTGCATCAACACGATCGGTGTAGCGCAGATTCAACCAAAATCGACCCGCTTCGATCGCCTGTAAAATCGCTTCGCCCGACAGATTACTAATGTCACCTTCTGACCATAGCCGCGCATGGGAACCCACATCCGAGGCATCGGCTGGGTCATCGCCCTGGGCGCTCATATGAATAATGCTGTAATGCTCGCGTGGGTAGTGTTCGATTAGGTCTGCAAGACGGTTGCGCGCAAACAACGGCGACCTATGCAAGGTATGCGGCGCCTGAACGGGCTGTTGACCCCAGACACGCGTAATCCGCTCAGGCCAGAGAGCACCTGAGTTAGAACCCGTTGTTGGGTCGACCGACGCTGGAAAAACTGCATCAACCATTAATAGACAACCGATACCGAAGACCGTGACCCGCAAATTGTGCAGCAGCACGACCACTGAAGGTAGGTGGCGTTTGTAGCTCGGTTCTAAGACAGTGTAAACACCCAGCCTTACCCAGCAACTTCACTCAGCAAGTGCGCCATCAACGTATACCCAGCGGCCAGAGGCGCTTTCAGCTAGATTTGCCGCCGGGTTTGCTGCCGTATCGGCGCTACTTCCCCCGTCCCTGTCCGGCTGGAGACTAAACAGTCGTATAAACCGGCTACATTCTTCCAACCGGTGCCCTCGCCCAGCAATCTTGTAGCGCGCCGCAAAACAGATGACACCGCTGTGGTCCATCTTTTGCCCCGCCTCCCGACGCTTTATTTTGAGGCCAAGCCACCGTTGCTCAGGATCAAAATCGATCCGCGCAGGCCGGGTATCGGGGTGCCAGGAATAGCGCAAATAGTTAGCGTTGTGCAGCACAAAGGCTGTGTATCGCGACCGCATCAGAACCTCTGCTGTCGGCGCCAAGGCGCCAGCGTGAATGGGCTGACAGCAACGCCCGAAGAGTTTGCCGCTGGCACAGGGGCATGGGGCGGCCAAACTAATTGCGGAATCACCTGTTGCAGCTGTTCGATCACTCATAAGATATGCCAATGCCCGTTGAGGGTCGCCTGAAGAGTAACCCAAGCCTGAGGTCGGAATTTATTCTGACCCCTACCGCTCCTCTTTTCCCCCTCAATGGTCTTTATTCCTTATCAACGGCTCTTTTCTACTCTCACCAGTCCCGCTTGGTTTACACTGCGCGAATGTCCTTACTCCGTCTCCAGACCGCAGGCCTTGCCTTTGGTCACGTCGCCTTGCTCGACGATACTGATCTCATAATCGAAGCCCGCGAACGGCTTTGTCTGGTTGGCCGTAACGGCACAGGCAAGTCCACACTAATGAACGTTCTCACAGGCACTCAGGTGCTCGACAGCGGTCAACGGTGGCAGCGCGACGGGTTGACTATTGCCAAGCTCGAGCAGGAAGTGCCCGACGGTCATGACGCGACCTTGTTTGAAACGGTGGCCCATGGACTGGGTGATCACGGCGATCTGCTACAACGCTATCACGACGCAACAGCCAAACTCGATAACGCCACCGAAGCTGATTTGACACGCTTTGCTCGTCTGCAGGACGAGATAGAAACCGCGGGGGCCTGGGAAGGCACCCAAAAAATCGACTCAATATTGCATCGCCTGAAGCTCGACGCTGACAAGCTGATGAGCGAATGTTCTGGTGGGGTAAGACGCCGCACGATGTTAGGTCAGGCTATGGTCAGCGAGCCCGATGTTCTGCTGCTCGACGAACCGACCAACCATCTCGATATCGAGTCCATCACCGCTCTCGAAGAGGCGCTTCTGACTTACAGCGGCACAGTGGTATTCATTACGCACGACCGTAGCTTTATCGATCGCCTGGCAACTCGAATTGTCGAACTCGACCGCGGCATACTCCGCTCCTATCCGGGAAACTACGTCGAGTACCTCAAGCGCCGCGAAGCAGAACTCTCTGCTGAGGCTGACGCCAACCGCAAATTTGACCAAAACCTCGCAGAAGAAGAAGTCTGGATTCGTCAGGGCATCAAAGCGCGCCGCACCCGCAACGAAGGCCGGGTGCGACGGCTTGAGTCGCTACGTCAAGAACGATCCGAACGTCGCAGTCGCGCCGGCGGGGCAGCCATGCGGGTCGACGCCGGCGATAGCTCAGGCAAGATCGTCGTCGAAGCCAAGGACGTCAGCATGCGTTTCGACGACGCCCTCATCTTCGACGGTCTCTCGACCAAAATTATGCGTGGCGATCGCGTAGCTATTGTTGGCCCCAACGGTTGCGGCAAAAGTACGTTGTTGAAAATCATACTCGGCGATCTGGCACCTACCACTGGCACTGTAAAACAAGGCACCAAGCTGCAAATCGCCTACTTCGACCAGGAGCGCGACCAGCTGAATCCCGAGCTCTCAGTTCGGGACAACATCGCTGACGGCACCGACAGAGTTGAGATCGGCGGCAAGTCGCGCCACGTCATAGGTTACCTCAACGATTTTCTGTTTCCGCCTGCGCGGGTGCACTCCCCGGTAAAAACACTGTCGGGCGGCGAACGCAACCGCCTGCTGCTGGCCAAGCTGTTTACGCAACCAGCCAACCTTCTCGTGCTTGACGAACCCACCAACGACCTCGACGTCGAAACCCTTGAACTGCTTGAGGAATTGCTCGCCGAATACGACGGTACACTCCTGCTAGTAAGCCACGATCGTGCTTTTATCGACAAAACGGTGACCAGTACGCTGGTCATCAACAACAATCGCATAGAAGAACACGTTGGCGGCTATTCTGACTGGAAACGTTACAGCGATCAGCAAACTGCACGCCTGAACGAGGCCTCAAAACGCGCCACTCAAGGCCAGAAAGAAAAGGCTAGCGCGGCTCCCGTAAAAACGGCCACCAAAACTGATGAGCGCCGACTGAGCTTTAACGAACGTAACGAACTCGATGCCTTACCCAAAGAAATCGAACGGCTTGAAAAATTGCAGAACGAGCTCAACGCCAAGGTTGCAGACCCCAGCTTTTACAAGGGCAGCCAAGACCAAATCGACCGTGTGATGAATGAGTTGGGCGAAACTGCAAAGCAGCTCGAAACCACTTACGCGCGCTGGGAAGAGCTGGAGGGCTAAATTTCGAAACTGTGCTACATTTCAAGCCTTCCTGTTTTTGCAAGGCACGCTAATGTTGCACAGAAGTTCGACCATAACTCGCTCAGAATTCGAGCAGCACACTGGCTGGGTCTTTAAACCAGAAGGCGCGTGCAAAGGAGACGTTTGCATTCCATTGCGTGACAACTCCGGTGACAACCCCAATGACAAAAGCGCCATGCTCGACCTCGAGAGTCTCGCGGAGCAGATGGGCATGCCGCTGATCAGTTCACCGCAGCACAAGCTGTGGGCGCTTGGCCCGGAATCCGTCAGTTCGCGCGCGCTTACCAGCGCTTCAGCTCCGCCACTATCGTTGCCAGACCTTGCAGGCAAACCGTTCGATCTAGCCAGCCTGCGGGGCAAAAAAGTGGTCGTCTACGCCTGGGCGCCTTACTGAGGATGCTCTGCTGACCTGCCCGTGTGGCAGGCACTTCGAGACGAGCTCAACGCAAGCTCAAACAATGGCTTTGAACTGATCACTGTTGGTCTGGATGCCCTCGGCAACGCGGGCTGTCAGACATTTATGGAAGCCGCCCAACCCACTCACCCGGCATTGATAGACAGGCATCACCAACTCGCCGAAAAGTTTGGTGTCATCAATATTCCCAGCAGCATTTGGATTGACGAAAACGGCATTATCGTGCGTCCGGCTGAACCGGCGCCTGCACCCCCCAAGCCAGCCGATGCAGAACCCGCAGCGGCACCTGATCTTAGTGCAGCGCCAGAACGGTTGAAAAGCATGATGATGGAGGCGGCAAAAATTCCATCGAACCCAGAGGCTTATCACGCAGCACTGCGCGATTGGGTGGCCAAAGGGGCTGCCAGTGAGTTTGCGATGTCACCTGACCAGGTGATCAACCGCTCGCGTCCACGCTCGGTTGAAGTCGCAACTGGCCACGCCCATTTCGAGTTGGCAACGGCGCTGCAAATCGACGGTCATCAGGAGGCAGCGATCGAACACTTCCGTCACGCGCATGAACTCGTGCCTGATAGCTGGACGTTCCGTCGTCAAGCCTGGTCACTGCAGCCCGTTGGCGATGGGCCATTCGCTCGTTTCTGGCAAGGCCCCGCACCGGATTCGCCCGATAGCTGGCCGTACGAGGGTGGCTGGCTGGAAGATATTCAAAGGGAAGGTGCGGAAAACTACAACGCACCCTGGGAACCCTAACGGTCAGACAATGACGCAAAGTTTACCAAGCCTTACATTCGCTGGGGGAAATTAGGCACTGATGCGAATGTAACGCCGTATACTAGAACGCTTCAACTTGGAACGCTCTGGACTACGCAATGACCACTCAACTCGAGCCCGCCGCGCCACCGTTACGCATCGGGCTGTTGGTGAACAGCGCCATCGTCCCTAAATACGATGCCGAATTTATTCGGTGGGCTCACACGCGCGACGACATTGAAGTCACCCATCTGATCCTACACGCCCCCGAAGACAACCCCGTCAGCACACCACAAAAATCAAAACTCGGACGCATGCTGGCCGTACTGGCTGAGCGTGGTTTGAAAGGCACACTCGCGGGACTGCTCTGGCAATACATCGAGTGGAGTGAAAAGCGTCTGCTGGCAAGACACGATGAACTGCTACGCGGCCATTTCGACACCATAGACGTTTCCGCGGAAGTTCCGGAACAGCTGCGTATCACACCCATCGTGTCGCCCTCCGGTTTTGTATTTCGCTTTGGCCCCGAAGACATAGAGGCAGTGCGTAAGCTCGACCTCGATCTCATGATTCGTTGTGGCGATGGCATTCTCAAAGGAGACTTACTAACCAGCAGCCGATTTGGCGTACTGTCGTTTCACCACGCAGACAATCGAGTCAACCGCGGCGGTCCACCGGCCTTTTGGGAGACTTATTACCGACAATCTCAAACCAGTTTCACGATTCAAAAACTCTCCAGTGTGCTCGACGGTGGCGAGGTGTATAGCCGCGGGCATTTCCCCACTCAATTTCCCTACCTCGCAAACGAATCGCAACTGTTTGCGAAAGCCAATCCATTCATGCGACATGTTGTTACAGAGATCGCTGCAACTCGGCAGCTCCCACAAGCCTTACCTTCTGTGCCCTACTCCGCGCGACTGTTTCGCCGCCCGAATATTCTACAAATGACTCGCTACCTCGCGCAGCGATTTGTTCATCGCCTGCGTCAGCAAATTACCTACAGAGCCGGCTACAAAGATCTTTGGCACGTTGGCTACTGCAACTCCGACTGGAGCAACGCAGAACTTTGGCGTGGCCCCAAGATTCCGAATCCACCAGGCACATTTCTCGCCGACCCGTTTGTTATCACCCGCGACGAAAAGACGTACTGTTTTGTCGAAGAACTCGACCTTAAGATCGATAAGGCGCTGATCAGTGTTTACGAACTCGGAAAAGATGCAGCGACGCCCCTTGGAGCTGTTCTAGAAGAGCCGTTTCATTTGTCGTTCCCCTACCTCTTTGAGTACAACAACGAGCTCTTCATGTGTCCGGAGACGTCCGCCGCCGGCGATATACGCGTCTATCAGTGCGACGAGTTCCCAATGAAGTGGTCGCTGAGAGAAATATTGATGCCCGAGTTCTACGCGGCAGACACCATGCTGTTTGAGCACGATGGTCGCTGGTGGATGTTCACCAATACCGATGAAGCAAGGATCGATGAGTTCTGCTCAGAGCTTAATATTTTCTGGTCCGACTCGCCGTTATCCACCGATTGGACACCCCACAAACAAAACCCAGTGATGATCGACTCAGCCCGAGCTCGCAATGGCGGACTGCTGCAACAAAACGGCGAGCTATTTCGTGTTGGCCAAGAGCAAGGCTTTGTGACCTATGGCAAACGGTCCCGCATACACCGAATCACCGAACTCACTCCGGAGCACTATGCTGAAGAGGAAGTGGCGCGGGTTATGCCAGAATTTGACGACGGCGCGCATGGCGGGCATCACTTGCACAGTAATGGGAAAGTAACTGTATTCGACTACCGGGCGCTTGTGCGGAGCTAAAGAGTCTCAACACCAACCGTGTCTGCGTTGGTGTCCGTGTTAGTGTTATACTTGACCAACACGCCTGAAATTATCTAGCCTGACTCCTATGACGGACTGGAACACCAACGAACCGATCTACCTGCAGCTGCGTGCGTTGGTCGTTCGCCAAATCATGAGCGGTCACCGGCAGGAAGGGAACGCCATTCCCTCGGTCCGCCAAGTGTCCGCCGACGAGCGAATAAATCCTGTAACCGTCTCTAAGGCCTATCAATTGCTGGTCGATGCAGGCTTGCTCGAAAAACGTCGCGGTCTCGGTATGTTTGTGACCGCGGGTGCCCAACAACAGGCCATCGCTCAAGAACGCACCCAGTTCCTCGATAAAGAATGGCCTAAAACCATCGCTCGCATACAAGAACTCGGCCTAAGCCCCCACTCACTACTCGGTCCGTTAACTCGGGGAGTCGACGAATGAGTCTGGTATTGGCTAACAATCTGGTCAAATCCTACGGCAAGCGACGCGCGCTCGACGGCTTCAACATGACCATAGAACCCGGCCGAATTGTGGGGTTGATCGGCCCTAACGGGTCCGGAAAAACAACCGCCCTCAAAAGCCTTATGGGCATGTGTCCGCTCGATTCAGGCACGCTCTCCGTTCTGGGCATGACGCCACACAAACAACGCGCACAACTGATGCAACGCTGCAGCTACATCGCTGATACCGGCACATTACCCCGCTGGATGCGCGTGGGTGATCTAGTTAAATTTGTTAACGATGTTCATCCTGCTTTCGACCTCGATGCGGCGCGTGCACGGCTGCAAACAACTGACATCACCACCAACGCCAAAATTGGCACGCTCTCAAAAGGCATGACCGTGCAACTCCACCTCGCAGTCGTCCTCGCGTGCAACGTCGACCTACTGATTCTTGACGAACCTACGCTCGGACTCGACATCCTCTACCGGCAGGCCTTTTACGACGGCCTGCTTAACGATCACTTTGAGGCCCAACGTTCCATCGTAATAACTACCCACGAAGTGGCCGAGGTCGAACACATTCTGACCGACGTCGTGTTTATTCACCGGGGCAAAGTCGCCCTGACAAGCCCGATGGATCGTATCGGCGAACGCTACACACAGGTAGTTGCTGCCACTGACCAACAAGACAAACTGGAGGCGCTGTCACCCCTCCGGTTACGTCGAACCTTGCACGGTATAACGGCCACTTTCGAAGATACTGATTCAGCAGAACTCGCCAAGCTCGGCACGGTGAGCGTTCCGAGTCTGACGGATTTATTTGTTGCCGTAGTAGGAGCTCCACAATGACGACGTGGTGGGCACTGTGCAGGCGGGAATGGCTAGAGCACCGAATGGCGCTGTTCTGGGTACCTATTGGTCTGCTTTGCCTCTTTATACTATCGATTGCAGTTACCGCCGCCGGTATCAATCCAAAGAATGAACCCGTCAGCATTATTATGCTGCAGCAAATGTTGCCTTCTATCGTCATGCCGTTCACCTGGCTCTACTTCGGAACCGCCACAATGGTATTGCTGGCGTCACTTGTTGAAGAACGCAAGGATCGCTCGATTCTGTTCTGGAAATCGATGCCTGTCACCGACGCCCAAACCGTCCTGAGTAAACTGTTTTTCGTGTCTGTCATTGGCTCCGCTATCAGCGCGGCGGTCATCATTTGCGCGCATGGGTTCGCACTGCTACTCGCCAACTTCTCGACAGACAGCGACGCGACGACCATGTGGCTTGCAGCCCAAATTGGCAGCAACGCTGTGAATTGGGTTTGCGGCTACCTTAGCCAAGTATTTTGGCTGTTACCCTTGTGGGGTTGGCTGCTACTCGTCTCTGCGATGGCGCGAGGCATCGCCCTGTTTTGGGCAATAGCGATACCACTCGGTCTGATCTTTGTAGAATGGATATTCTTCAATACGGATCAGATCATCACCAGCATTTTGCGCCACGCTGACCTACGCGCACTACCTACACATATCGGCGAACACAGTGATCCCGGGCGCGTGCTCGATGGTATGACAAACGGTCTGCCTGATTACCTGCCGCTACTTGGACAGCTATGGCGCTCAAGCTCGATGTGGCTAGGCATACTTGCGGGCTGTATCTTCATTAGCGCCGCCATCGTCTGCCGCGGTCGCAACAACGAACTCTAAGCAACCCTCATTTTTTGCGGCTGAGAAAACGGTGCTGCATTCATAGCCACCAACAAGCACAACCACCGTAGTCGTTGTCTAGTACTAGCTCGGTTATGATACTGGCTGCGCAAGTTCGAGAGTAACAATGACTGATTCGTCCAGCACCACCCTCTACCACAACCCAAACTGCAGCAAGTCACGCGGCGCGCTTGAGCTGCTGCAACAACTCAGTCACGACCAAAAATTGCAGCTGCACGTTGTTGAGTATCTGCAATCACCACCCAGCCGCGAAGAACTCGCCGAATTATTGCGTATGCTGCCAATCGCTCCTGGGCAGTTAGTGCGAACCGACAAACACTTTGCGACGCTTGCGTTATCTATCGACGACTACCAAACCGCCGAACAGGTGACTGATCTGTTACTCGAGCACCCTGCGCTCATGCAACGGCCCATAGCGGTGTTTCGCGGTAAAGCAGCAATAGGCCGACCACCAGAAGATCTACAGGCGCTTTACTCATGAGCGCCCTCGGCACGCGCCCAGAACAAGAATTGCTGGTAGTGACCGGAGCGGCGTCCGGTATCGGCCGGGCGGTTGTCAACGCGGCATCAGCAATAGGCGCTCAGGTGCTAGCACTCGACATTCAAGATGCCAGCGCCCAGATACAAAGCGACACGAGTGCCAAACCGGGCAAAGTTCACTTCATGCGCAGCGACGTCAGCTCCGTTGACGACTGGAAGCGCGTCACGGCGCAAGTCAAAGCCTTAGGTGCCCCGACCCATATCCATCTAAATGCCGGTATTCAGATCGCGCCACCAGATGCACCGATGTCCGAGTATCAATTTGAGGCGATGCAACTCGAGCGTTACCGCCTGATGATGGGGGTTAACGTCGACGGTGTTGTGTTCGGACTACAGGCGTTGCTGCCGCTATGCCAACCTGGTGCAGCGATAGTGGCAACCAGTTCGCTGGCGGGCATCACTCCCTACAGCATCGATCCACTCTACGCGATGAGCAAACATGCCGTGTCGGGTCTTGTGCGCAGCCTAGGCCCTACGCTTGCGGCACGCGGTATCAAGATCAACGCGATCTGCCCTGGCGGCATAGATACCGCGATCATTCCCCACGAGCAACGACCAGATACCCACAACAAGGCCGCAGTAGACAGCGCTTCTGAAGTGTTCATGACTCCGGAACACGTTGCAGAAGAAGTTCTACATCTGATGAGCGTGGAAGAAACGGGTAAGACCTGGGCAAAGGTTCACACCGACAAGCCCGTCTTCATCATTCGTGCGCCGGGCGACAAGGGCTAAGCCGTTGAACACATCAGCAACCTCCGTTGCAGCGCATCAAAGCGCGATGCAAGACTATGTCGCACAGGGCGAACAACTTGCTCTGAAACTCGCCAATCGCGGGCCTCTGCGGCTAACAGACGATGGTCAGTTACACCCCGATATTGTGGCAAGCTACCGCCGCCACGGGTGTTACGTGTTTGAAAATGTCATTGAAAAACAGGAGATCAACGAACTGCAGGCAGGCATCGATCAGATGCTCGACAGAGCTCCAGTTTCACGAGGCGAACAGGTCGACGCACGCGGCAACCCTTCACTTGATATCGAATTCTCACGTGACACCTACACCTGGATCGCGCCACTCACTGATCCTGTAGGCGGTACCAATCGCAATGGTGGGCGCCACCCTGCAAAAATGAGCGAGCCCACACCACCTGAAGAGGCGCCAAACGAAATCATTTACATGATGTTTGGCATGTGCCAAACAATGGATGCGGGCCTGCGGGTTTACGGTCATCCCAAACTACTGGCGGTCGCGGCCTCATTAAATGGTGCTGACTTCACCCCCTATAACGACGCTATTTTTATCAAGCAGCCTGGTCTTGGTGGGTCAGTGGCATGGCATCAAGATGGCCTGACGCACTGGGATACACCCGCCTGGGATGAAGATATCCACGGCTTCAACTTTCAGGTGCAGCTGTATCCGAGCACGCCAGCCAACTGTCTTTGGGTGCTACCAGGGACACACAAACTGGGCCGTGTCGACATTAAGTCGATGGTAGCGAACAACAATGGTTCTGACCGATTACCCGGCGCTGTTCCGCTATTTTGCAATGCGGGTGACGTCACGCTAGTCAATAGACAGCTTGTGCACTGCTCGTTTGCCAACACCTCCCCAGACCTTCGTGTGTCACTCACCTTTGGCTTTCACAAGCGCTCATCAGTACTCGGCGCCAAAGGGGTTCTGGGCTCGGCCACCAAAGACCCGTATGACGAGGCACGAATTTTCGAACGTTCGCGTGTCATCGCAGTCGCTATTAATGCCCGCGCTCAACACTTTCCCAACGAACAACGGTTTGTCTATCAGCCGTTTGCTGGACTGGAATCTGAGTACCCCTACAACAGCAGCACCAGACAGAGTGTCATTCACGACTACAACCTAAAAGACCTCGGCATATAAAAAAACGGCCCCGCAGTGCGGAGCCGTTTAGCTGGCTAGCGGCTGTAAGCGCTGCGGCTCGGTGCAAGAGTGCGGTATTTGCCTTGACGGCTCACTTTCGGTTCAAGTATCACAGCGACGTCACGTACCTTCGCATTATCGAAACCGAGCACCCATCGACTATCAGAGCGACCATCAGAGCGACTTCGTGGTGCTGCGATCGTTGTAACACCTCGACGCAAGCGCACAACCCCTGACGAGCGACCGCCAATCGTCAGATCAGCCCGAGCATCACGACGAGTTCTATTCCGCACATTCACCGACCGTATACGCCAATCGCTACTGTCAATCCCATGCTGGTCACGCAGCAAACGTCGCAAAGAAATGTTGCCAGAACCATTGGCGTCATAATTTAACCGCAGGGTAACCGGGCCGTTGTGACCGTAGTTAACGGGGCGTCTACTGTCATGACGAGAGTCATTCCGAACCACATAACGCGCATTGCTGTTATCACGCGAGCTGTCATAAGCACTGCGCCAGTTGTTATTGTCGGCAAGCACCGGAGCGCTCAGAGCAGCACCAGCAGCAAGCAAGCTACCGGCAAGCAATCCACGGGTCGTTAGTGTTTTCAGTGCTTTCATGTTCTTCTCCTGTTGTTGACTGCGCCATGCAGTACCGAACATGACCCCACTTTATGCGTTAGTGAGTGAACAGCGTCTGAACTGAAACTAGACAGTTTCTGAATACAAAAACAGCAATACTCTAAAAAACACCCGCCTCACGCATCGCTGCAATGGCCTCTTTCGAATAGCCAAGTTCGCGCAACACCTCTTCACTGTGTTCCCCTAACTCAGGCGCGCGCCGCATCGGTGCGTGTGCCACCGAACTGATCTGAAGTGGATGGGTCAATAGCAAAGGTACATCAATCCCAGAAGCTTCCGGAGGTTTTACGGCAATCGAATTCGCTGTTAGCTGAACATCGTCGAGCGCTTCTTCCACCAGTGCGACCCGGTTTACCGGTAACTCAAACTCGGCAAACACCGCCAGCCAATCTGTTGAACTGCGCGCACCAATACGCTGCTGCAACTCATCACCAAAATCGGCCCGGTTTTCCCACATCAGCTCCGCTGATGAAAATCGTTCATCACTTAGCAGTTCAAGCGCATCCATCGCCGCGAGCAACAGTCCGAACAATTCCTCGTTGCGCACCATGTTAAACATCAGAAAGCGCCCATCGCTCGCCTCATACACCCGCAGCATCGGCGGGTTAACCTGATTGGTTGCCCGATACGCAGGCATGTTCCCACCGGCCAGAGCCCCCTGGGCTATGCCCGCAGAAGACCACAACCCATTTGCCAACAGCGAGGTGTGCACTATCCCACCCTTTCCTGTCCGCTCTCGCTGCAATAGGGCAGTGACAATACCGGCATACAGCGCCACGCCGGTGGGGTGATCGCCCAATCCAGGCAAACCCTGACTGGGTGCAGTATCGGGTGCCCGCATGAGGTCCATCAGTCCGCTGCGCGACCAGTAGGCAAGCTGGTCAAAGCCTTTGCGTTCTCGTTCTGGGCCATTTTCACCGTAAGCGGTCAGGGAGGCATAGATCATCCTGCTGTTCAGCGGTGCCAAGTCTTCGAAGGTCAAGCCAAGCTTGTCGCGCACGCCGTAGGGTTGATTAGTGATAAAAACATCGCACTGCGCGACAAGCGCTCGCAGTACCTCTTGCCCCTCAGGCGCTTTCAAATTCAGCGTCAGACTGCGCTTGTTGCGTCCATCCAACTGCCAAAACCAGCCGTTGCCAGAGCCCGGCGGTTCGACCGTATCGGGCGTAGTCGGTATATCCGACAACAGTCGCAGCATGTCGCCCTCGCCCGGCGTCTCTATCTTGATCACGTCCGCGCCAAAATCGGCCAGCATCATCGCCGCTGCCGGTGCAGCGATTACTGAAGCACAATCGATCACCTTCAGACCGCTAAACAACAGCTTTTCGCTGGCATTCGCAGCTGTGGTCTGTTTGTTCGTCATCGCTCTGTCCCTTCTTCTATAGCTATAGGGCTCATTAAACTCCCTCCAGCAAGAGCTCCAAATCGGCTCTGGTCGAGCATCCTAGCTTAACAGTTCGACTTAACACCTGTTTTGAGACCTGGTTCGCTGTGCCAAATATTTGACTGGGTTTAGAAAACTGCCTACCCCATCACTCAAAGTTTGACGCATTTTCACTAAATTAGCGTCATCAGAGGGATCGAGAGACCTGCGGGCCACCGGAACGGCAGCAACCTAAATCACAAAGGTTCATTTTGAACCCGCGTTAACTAGCTTTATTGGAGTAGTAACATGAGCTTTTCTTTTAGCAAAACAGCCAAAGGCCTAATCGCCGGTGGCGTAGCAGTAATGATCGCAGCGAACTCTTTCGCCGCAAACGACGGCATCATCGGCGCCACCTCAACCGGTGATCTCGACATCAGCCTGTCCATTCTCGATGAAGTTCGTATTTCGAACCTCACTGATATCACTTTGGGCACATTTGTCGGTGCTGATCTCTCTGGTACCTCAGCTGCTTGTGTATTTCGCAGTGGTACTGGTAACTACGAAATCACTGCATCCGGCAATGGCGGCGCTACTAGCGATCAGTTTGTACTCAACGATGGCGGCGCGAACGACGTCAGTTACTCAGTAACTTACGACGATGGTTCAGGCGCTACACCACTGACTTCGGGTACTGCACTCACCTCACAGACCGGCGGCGATCCAGCCTCTGATACCTGTGCCGGTACCGGTGACAACGGCTCGATCGCTGTCAGCGTACTCGCAGCGGATATGGCTCCTCTGCCAGCGGGCGCCTACAACGGCACGCTGACACTGACGGTTGCTCCTGAGTAAAAAACTCCTCAGCACATCGCCACAGAGATACGGCTAGTCCGTAGAGCTAGAGAAGATCCGGTCGCGCAGAGCGCGCGTGCCGGGTCACTCTTGTGACCACCCTAGATTCCCAGAGCTTCTTTCGGTCAGACCAGGATAATGTCCAACACGACCCCAACAATCACAGTACGTACCTCGCTTGCTCGCCTCCTCGGTTTTCGTTTTCGCGTTCGAAACCTGGCCGCAGTCGCGGCCGTGATGGCACTAGCAGCACCCGCTGTTGACGCTGCTGTGCAAGGAACACGAGACTTCAACACGTCCAGTGGTTCGATAGAGATTGATCTATTGAGAGGCTTTCAAGCACGCATAACAGGCCTTGCTGACCTGCCCTTAGGCGTCTGGAGCGGCACAGGTTCGCTAAGTGCCAATGACAATGTATGTATCGGTACCAACAATTTCAGCGGTCTCTACCGCATTCGCGCTAGCGGTGATGGTGAACCGGGTGATCCCTCGGCCTTCACTCTAAGCAATGGCGCAAGCCAGATCACATACAGCGCGTTCTACAATGATGTGACCAATGCAGGATCCGGACGTACTCTCCTCACCGGCGGCGTCACTTTAACGGGTCAAACAGGCAATCCTTTTGAGATGTGGTTTAACGGCAGTCCGAACTGTCGCTTCGAAAATGGCAACATCTCGGTCGAAGTGCCCGAAACCGAGCTATCCGGCGCCACCGGAACCTACAATGGCACCCTAACGTTGTTGTTATTGCCTGAATAGCAGTACCAACACGCACGACTTCCGGTTAGGCTCTCACGTCATGCACCGGCCAATCCAAGCTACCCTTTCATCGAACCCCCGCACACTTGTCGCGCTAGTCTTTGCGTTCACACAAGGCTGTGCGGCCATCACAAGCATTGGCGCCGAAGCAGCTGACGTACAAATCAGCGACCTCAATGACCTCGACTTTGGTGCAGTACCTCCTACCATCGGCACGCTGAGTGCTAACAGCGATCTGTGCGTTCCCATGGCTCCCAGAGGCCGTTATTCATTGGTTGGATTTGGCAACGGCAGTGGTGGCGCTTTCTCGCTTGTCGATTCCGGCAATGGCGTGCACCAGATCGACTACAGCGTAAGAATCAGTGACCGAGGCCAAGGCCGCGCCCAGGAACTGAATGCCGGGGTCCCACTAACTGAGCTACGGGCCAGTCGCTTCCTGAATAATAATCGGTGTAATCCACGCGGCAATATAGAGGTCATCATCAATGGCACAGATATTTCTGGCGCGCCCCCGGGCAACTACACTGGCACACTTACTCTGACGGTGGTTCCGGAATAGCCCGGCACACCATCGCATCAAGCACAGTCAACCCGTCGTCTTCAGGGTTTGGTGCCGGCAGCGTAATTGCACAGAAGCTGCCATCCGCCAACCTGACCTGCAGATCTTCCGTGTGGCTCACTTCAACCTGAAACCAACCGTCAGCGTCCGTCAAACCATAACCATCCACGTTTAAGAACTTGCCATAGGCCACGGGTGAGCCGTTATCGCCAAGAGCCTGTGCGACAACAACACGCAAGTCATGCGCGGTGAACACTAGTCGGTGAACATTGCCCGGATACAGCGTGACTTCGTAGCTCTGCTCGTCATAACCCAGAATGTCATCCCCAGCTGGCGAAATTCTAACCTCGTAGGTCGCATAGGGTCGCAACGACACTACCCCGCGCTTGCTGGTGCTTGCATAGCCAGCTACGCGACTGTCTACAATGATTTGAAAATCGGCCTGCGGCAAATCGCCGTCTATTTCCACCACAACCGCGGCCAACTGGCTGCTGCCACCACCCAACGCCGACTTGCCATCCTTCGACACCAAGCTAAACCGGCTGTTGGCAGTGTACTGCAGTCCTTGCTGCGCGCCCTGACCGTAGGCCAAGTCCAGCTCGGAATAGCCGTAACTGGATTGGGATGCCAGTCGCCCGCCAAGTAATGAACGGTTGCCATCGTGGGACAAATACAGCCCCTCGCTGACATCACCCAGCACTTCAGAGCGACGCGAGCGATTCCAGGAAGCATTCAGGCGAGGGTCTAGGTCAAAGGCCTCTCGCCGGCCCGACGACGGATCTTTGGACTGGTTTGCAACCAATTCCGGGCGAACCAGTGAGTGTTGTCGCCCGTCTCGCCAGCGGAAATCGACACCCATACGAATCAGGGAACGACTGCTGGAATAGAGACTTTCAAGACTCCAATCAGCCGCGATCGCGTTACGCCTGAATAGCGGCGCGAAATAGTTGAAGCCGATACCTGTCTCGGCCGGCGAGCCGTCACGCTGGTTGTACTGTGCCCGAAAAGTCGCCCGCCCTTTAGAACGCTTGCCAAACCACCATGGAATCTCCAGCGGAAACGCAAGCGAAGCGCTTGCTTGCGTGTAGCTGCCGCCCACCACACCTCGCTCAATCCGCAAACGCCTCTCTTGATCAGCCAAAGTCAACGAATCACCCAACACATTGGGGTCATCCACGGGTGTCAGCTCGATGTTGGAGGTGAGGGATGAATCAAAGCGATTAAAATTGCTCTCGACGGTCTTCGAATTCAGATGTTGAGCATTCACACTCAGTGACAGCTGCTTGCGCTGAAACTGACCGCGCAAGGAATACCCTGTGTCACCTCTGTCGCTCGCCAGCGCGCCAGTGTGTAGCTGCCAGCCACGCCCGAGAAAGTAGGCGCCGCCCTGAAACAGGTTCGTTTCGCCAGAGAACAGCAGCTCACCTTCTAGCGCGAAGTTCTCAGTTAGTCGACGACTCAAAGCACCACGCAGCCAGCCGCCACCCACAGTGCGCGGTAAATCGGAACCAAACTCCTCTGTAAACGCGCCGGCCTCAACATAAAACTGGCTCTCACCAAGTGGGGGCAAGAGCGAGTTACGCACAAAAAAGTGCTGCTGGTTTTGCTCAGCGCCGTCAGAAGTAACGGTTCGAACTCTAATATCGTAGGCGCCGTCAGGCAGCCGCGTGGTATCCAACTGATGGTTACCGGCATCGTAAAAGCGTGAGTCGAGTACTTCATCGTCACGTAGAATATCGACTCGAGAACGTCGGTCGAGAAAAATCAACACCGGTGTTGCGAGTGCATTGTCCAGATCAGTTCGGGTTTTGGTTGATGAGCCCCAGCGTAGGCCGAGCAGACGTTTGTCGTTGATAAACAACGAGGTGCCGCGTGAGCCACGAAATACCCCAAGCTCCGTCTCGCGATCGCGGTTGTCCCACTGCCAGGACGCTTCATGCAGCGCTGGCCCCGAATTGGTTACGCCATAGCGAACCCGGACCCGACCACCACCTTTGGACAGAAAGCTCTCACCTGCAAAATTAAACTGATGGTCATCCTGCTGACCTGAGGCTGTTAGACCGAACCCGTGCAGAGTCGCCCAGCCTGCTGATGGTGCGGGCAGATACCGATCACCGACCAAAAGTTGCACCGTCAACTCTGATTGATGGATAAATAAATTAACTCGGAACTTGCCTTCATCAAAAATTATTCCGGCCACATCTGGTTGCAACTCACCACAGTTTTCGCGGACTCGCCGGTTGCACAACAGGTGTGAATTGTTGTCGAGCTGACCGGTTAGCGCGGCAAGTACCTGCTCCGGATTTTTAAGTGTCGGGATGGCGGCAATCACCTCTTCGGGAGCGAGAAACCAAAGATGTTCTAGATCAAACTCGACAAAGCTGCTGAGTAATAGCTGGCCCTGAAAGAAAATATCAGCCTGAGTGTTTTGCACCCCTAACAGGTCAGCAAAGCCAGGCGGTGCGCCCACAATGAAGCCAGGGTCACCGACACTCTGCGCAGTACGGGTGAGCTGTTGATTCGATACAGGGAGCTCGCTCACAGATACCTGATTACGAGCTGGCGATCGAGCCACTCTCGAAGTGCGAACTCGAGATTCTCCGCGCTCAATCGGCCCGCGCAGCACTAGCGGGTTATCGACAAGTACGGGGGGGCGAGGAACATCGACAACAACCGTCTCTGACCGGTGATCAACGCCAGTTACACCGCCATTACCCACAAGACCCAACGACAACCAGAACAACAGCCACAGGCCCACATACTTTGACACCCTGATCCAGGCGTCGCGGCGCGAAAGGTTAAACCGGGCTGACATGCTTGTCTGACGAGTGCCGTTAGCTATTCGTTATTGGTAGGTTTCTACGTAATTTCGAGTACCCACGCTTTGAAAGAACCGCACCGGCAAATCGTGTTCCAGTTCCACACTCCACTTCAAACCAGGATACATACGCTTCCCGCGTACAGGCGCGCAGTCTTCGAGTGGTTGCTCAGGCGTTTCGCACTGAAAGCCTTCCTGCAGCAGCACGTTGGTATTGCCGCGATTCTCGGCACTCAGAACCAGGCCGTTGCGCTCAACGACTAGGTTTGGCTCGGGCGATGACGGATACACAATTGCCAAAACTTCATAGCCGATCAGAACTTTTACGCCGCTCTGGCCAGAAGTAACGTCACCAACCACCGGTCGGGCAGAAATTCGATAAATCCTTTCTTTTTCTTGCTTGGGATCATCGGCCATCGCCAGTTTCACAATACGCATCGACTTGGCCGTACCTGGAGCGAGCACCATTCGACTTGGCGTGACCAGGAGCCCGTGTTCGCGTGGGTTTTTAATGGCTACCCGCTCTTCTTCATCCGTGCCGGGGTTGTGCACTATATGGGGTTCAATCTGAACATAGAGGGGTTCGTTGCCGACGTTGGTTATCTCTACATCCTGGCGCGCCGCCGCCCCTTCATCAAAATGCACAATGGCATTGCTGAGCACCATGTTGGCGTGAGCGGGCAGGCTTCCAAAACCGGAAACGAGTGACACCGCAAAAACTAAGGCGTAGAGCCTTGCGGATGAGCGTACTGCTGACATGAGCTGTCCTTATCGAATGACTGATACCCGCGTCTGCAGGCATGCGCTCATTTTACGAAAGCACCAAGCGCCATTCTTCGACCAGTTCACATAAGGCACGCAAACAGCGCTCAAAGCGTCACTCCTTCGACACTGCCTGCCCAGAAATACAACGTTGTAATTGACGCTCGATTTGCGCCACCAGAACAGCGTGAACCACGTCACAGTTTGCCGGGTGTGCCAGGTGTATGGATGAAGGTTGTTCGGAAACTTTCCAAAAATCCCGTAGGCTGTTCCTCATTAAAAACGGACCGCTCAGGAGCCCATATGTCTAAGACCACTGCACAGCTAAAACCCACAAAGCCGAGCTATATCGGTCTTTTAAACGCCATCGCCAATGGCGAACGCGGTGGTTACGAGCTGTTCTCCAGCTGGAGCGCTACCACCCGTAACAAAACCCTAAAGAAGACCCTCGATATGGTGGCGATTCGAGAGATGGAACACAGCTGGGCCTTCGAGAAACGCCTGAACGAGCTGGGCTATGCGTTGCGCCCAAGCACTGATGAGGCTGCCGAGAAAGATCTGAAGAATAGAGTGAAACTACTGGGCTCCAAAGCCAGCGACGCCACAAAATTTGCGCTGTTTGGTATCGGTCCAAAGGCAAACAAAAATCAGACTTCTGCAGGCAAAGAAGCTGGCAAGAAAGCGCAGAAACGCCGCAAGAAAGCAGATGACCAGTTGCTGAAAATTTTGTCAGACCCAAGCATCGACCCACTAACGGGCGCACTCATGGGGCGGTTTATCTGCGAAGAACGCGACACCGGTCGCGCACTGCGCGCGGCTTATAAGGCGTGCAACAAAGAGGCCAAAGCCCGTAAAAAATAACTCCTAAGCCAGGTGGCAGACATCCTCTTGCCCTCTTAGCCACCAACTAGTGGCGAAAACCACCACACTACCAGCACGCCCTCTTAATGTTAATTATTATACATTTCAATAGCTTACCTTTTCATTTAAGCAGGCACGATTCCTGCAATACCCTTGCTACACCCACAACCCAGATCTGCTCATGTCAATTGTCAAGCGTATGCTGCTCGCCGTTGCCGCCCTCGGCGCCCTGTTCATTGGCGTCCTTGGGCTAATCATTCCGATCATCCCCGGCGTGTTGTTTCTGCTACTCGCTGCAGTTTTGTTTGCGGGCGCCTCACAACGATTTCGGGCGCGCCTGCACGCCTCACCACGTGCTCGCCCCTACTTGTTGCGGTGGGAGGCTACCGCCGAGTTGCCCCTCCTGACACGCGCCCAGGCTGGTGTGTTACTAGTCTATGCAGGCCTTGCCGACACGTTAAGGCGTTAGTCACACCCAGTGGTCGACCTTTGCATCGCTATCGGATTTAATTCCTCCGATGAAAGGAACACACAGACCAGCCAGCACAACAGAGTCTCGAACGTGCGCAAACTACTGGCCCGCGACTTTTTTGGTCGCTCTTATCGGCTTTGCAACGTTCTCCGCGAGCGCGCAATCAGGCACCGCGAAAACCGGCGAAACATTCCCTGCCTGTGTGGAGCGACTGCGAGGCGAGGCTCAACAGGCCGACATCCCACAGCCAGTTATCAACCGGGTGTTCGCAAAGGTTAAACACCTGGAGCGCGTCGTAGCCAGCGACCGCTCTCAGCCAGAATTTGTTAAGACGTTTAGCGAGTATTTTGCTCAACGAGTCAATGCACAGCGCATCGAGCAGGGTCGAGCCCTGCTGATCAGCCAGCGTCCACTGCTGGAAAAAATCGAAGCGCAAACCGGCGTACCTCCGCACTATCTATTAGCGCTGTGGGGACTAGAAACTAACTTTGGTGGCTATTTTGGCAAACTGTCCATTCCCAGTGCGCTCGCTACGCTAGCCTGTGACTCCCGCCGCGCCGATTTCTTCGCAGCCCAGCTCCTAGCAACACTACAAATAGTAGCGGCTGGCGACATGAGCGAAGACGAGCTGATTGGTTCTTGGGCGGGTGCTATCGGCCACATGCAGTTTATGCCCACCACCTTCTTGGATTATGCCGTTGATGGCGACAACGACGGCCGGCGCAATCTGATGACACGGGCAGACGCGCTGTCCTCCGGCGGTGCCTACTTGCAACAGCTTGGCTGGGTATCAAACTTTCGCTGGGGGCGCGAAGTCGTGCTACCCAAAGACTTTGATTATGCGACGACGGGCACCGATCAGTGGCGGCCTATGGCAGCTTGGCACGCTCAGGGTGTTCGTGACGGCTTTGGCAGACCTCTCAACGTTGAACCCGTCGAGTCTGCCATTGTCTTGCCAGCAGGCCATACAGGCCCCGCTTTCTTGGTCTACCCCAATTACAAAATAATCATGCAGTGGAACCGATCGCACTTCTACGCCCTAAGCGTAGGACGGCTGGCCGATCGTATTGCAGGCTCCGCGTCCTTACAAACCAAGCTCCCAACTCCTGAAAGTATCCGATTGAGCAGCAGTCGCATTAAAAGGTTGCAGATTCGTTTAAACGAGCTCGGCTTTCCAGCAGGCGAACCTGACGGCGTGTTTGGCTCCGGCACCAGCAAAGCCGTTCGTTTGGCCCAGGCCAAAGCAGGGTTACGGGCGGATGGTTACCCCAACGACGCCCTATTTTCAGCCCTTTCAGTCATCCCATCCAAGGAAGAGTAACCATGGCAGGCCCCTTCGACGGCATTCGCGTAATCGACCTGACGACAATTTATTCAGGTCCAATCTGCACCTCTATTCTCGGTGATCAAGGCGCCGACGTTATCAAAGTAGAGTCGCCCACCGGAGATTGGATTCGGGGCGCACTCAACGTACAACGAAACGGCGTCGGCGGATCTTTTGCGATGATGAATCGCAACAAACGCTCGATTGTGATCGACCTATCTCAGGACGATGGCAAAGAAGTCCTCCGCACGTTGATTAGAGACGCTGATCTTGTCATTGAAAATTTTCGCCCTGGTGTCATGGAACGGTTGGGAGTGGGTTACGAAAGCCTAAAGCAGATCAACCCAACACTTGTGTTCGCCTCAATTAACGGCATGGGCGCAGCGGGTCCCTATGCCAATCGACGGGTCTACGATGCCATTGTGCAGTCCGTCTCAGGAATCGCAGCCCTCCAGGCCGACCCACACATCGAACGCCCCATCATGGTCAACTCACTGATGTGCGACAAGCTCACATCAATGACCGCCGCCCAAGCCATCTCAGCGGCTCTGTTTGCGCGTGAGCGCCATGGCAAAGGTCAGCGCATCGATATCGCAATGCTTGAAGCGGCGCTATTTTTCACCTGGCCTGACAATATGCTCAACCACACTTTTGTTGGTGATGACGTGCCCTTCTCCCCTCCGCTCATGCACACCAACTTCGTGCGCAAAACAGCTGACGGCTACGTGTGCACCATGCCAGTTCAGGAAGCCGAGTGGATTGGCCTGTTCAATGCGCTGCAGTTGCCTAACTTGCTGATCGACGAGCGTTTCCTGAAAGAAGATGGCATTGATAACGACGCTATGCAGATAGAAATCAACAGGGCGTTCGAGCAATTTCAGACCGCCGTGATCATGCCTGCCCTGGAAGATAATCAGGTGCCATTTGCCAAAATAAACGCTCGCGATGAAGTTGTGAGCGACCCGCAGGTAGTGGCTATGGAAGCGCTTATTGAGTTCGAGCACCCCTTCGCAGGCCCAATGCGTCAGGCCAGACCGCCCGCTCGCTTCAGCGAAACTCCCGCAGGTATTTTCCGCTGCTCACCCGAACTGGGCGAACACACCGCAGAAGTGCTGCTCGAGGCCGGTTTTGCTCAAGACAAAATCAAAGATCTAAAGAGTCGGCAGGTCGTTCGCTGACCTGAGCACCATCGTCCTCCACGGTCGTTGCCATGGTGCTTTCGGCTGAAGCAGGAGCGACGGCGAGCAGCACACCGACGCACACCAACAGCGTGCCAGCGGTGCGCGCTAGAGTTGGTGCTTCGCCAAGCCAGACAATTGCACCTATGTAAACCAACGGGTACCCCAGACTGAGCAGCGGATAAGCCCGAGCCAAGCTGAGCTTTTGCAGAACGTTCACCCACAGCAGCACGGCAATTACATAGCACAGCCCACCAATCACCAGCCAACCCAATCCTTGCGGCATTGCGTCGAGCGGCCAACTTAACTCCGCCTGACTCATGCCAAAGCGCCGAAACATCAATTGCCCGACAACACCGAGCCCAGTGGAAGCGATGGCGCGCCACCAAACCACTTGCAAACCAAAGGGTGGGGCTACCAGTTGCACAACAGGCCTCCCGAAACAATCAAAGCGGCGCCACACCATGCCCGGGGATGGACAGGATTACCCAGCCCAAATCGGGCAAAGAGCATGGTGAGAACAAACCCAAGAGCAAACAGCGGATAGGTTTGGGATACCTCAAGCTCTGTCAACGCAATCAGCCAGAACACCAGTCCGAGCGCGAGTAAGGCATAGGCCAATAACACAAACGGCTGCAACAGGGTGCGCAACAGCCCCGCCTCGGCCGGTAGCTGACGCGCAGCAAAAACCTGCGCAATTTGCGCAGCGCTGGTACACAGCACCGCGACCACAACCAGCCAGATCATTGATCGCTCGCTCGACCTTCGTTCAATGCACCTGGGTCAAACCCATATTCACGATCCACCAAGTACATGGGTCGGTTCTTTACTTCATCAAAAATGCGGCCGATGTACTCACCAAGCACACCAATTCCAATCATGTTCAAGCCACTAAAAAACATGACGGCAACCAGCAGCCAGGCTGACCCAGGTTGATCCGTTTCATATAAGACGAAACCACTAAACAACCACAGGCCATAAATGACCCCCGCCGCAGCGACCAACCCACCAAAGTAAGTCCAAACACGCAACGGCAACGTCGTGAACGAAAAGATACCGTCGAGCGCAAAATTCCACAGTCGCCAGTAGGCCCACTTCGTATCGCCCGCCACACGCGCAGGACGGGTGTAGTTGAGATAGGCTGGGTTGGACCCCACTAGCGCAAACAACCCTTTCATAAAACGGCTGCGCTCAGGTAACTGGCGTAGGGCCTGTACGAGTTTGCGATCTAACAAACGAAAGTCGCCAGCGTTTGGCGGCACATCTACTGCTGACACCTGCCCCATCACTCGATAGAAACCAGCGGCGAGCCAGCGTTTGAGTCTCGAATCTCCGGGGCGATCGGTACGCACGCAAATAACCGTATCAAACCCTTCTTGCCACTTGGCGACCATGTCGGGGATCAGGCTGGGTGGATCTTGCAAATCCGCATCAATCGGCACGACAGCCTCGCCGCGACTGTAGTTAATACCCGCCATGAGCGCGACGTCTTTACCAAAGTTGCGTTGTAGTGCAACAATTTTGATGCGCGGCTCGCTGTCGCGCTTGTGCAGCAGCCAGGCAAGCGTTGAGTCCTTGCTGCCGTCATCTACACACACTACTTCAAAATCGGGCGTCACACCGTGCAGCACCGGCAGGAGCACATCGAAGAACGCCCGGCAGGCTTTCTCCTCGTTGTACATCGGCACCACAATACTCAGCAGTACAGACTGCTTGTTAACTAACTTCCCCACGGCGCTTGAACAGGCCCCTCGCTTGCAAAGCAGGACTGACAGTATCCGCCCAAAGGTCAGCAATCACAAAGAGTAGACTCGCCAAAACAAACAGATAAGGCGCTACCAGTAAACGGTCTTTCTGATCGGGAAAGACCAGCCAGTGCGCCAGCATGAACCCAAGCATTACGAGCAGCGCCTGCAACAGTTGGTCTCTGGCACCTCGACGATACCAACGCAGGAGGACACACAGCACGCAGACACCGACGCACTGAAAGAACAGCATTGAACTACCAAGCTTGGACAGATACAGCGCCACAAGCGTATCGCTCGAAAGAGTCGGCGTTAATTTCGATGGGTATTCCGCATAATCGATAAAACTGTGATGCATGAGCACCGACCAGCCATAGTTACCTGAGATTTTCGCGATCAACACATACCAGGCAAACCCAATGAGCCCAACTAGCACTGCCGTAACCAGACGAACCCGGCCGTTGTAGTGAAACCAAACCAGCAACAGCCCCAGCAGCATCAGGTTATCGGGTCGAGCCGCTACACCAAGCAGTGCAACACCTAAGGCTCCAACCGTCCAGGTTCGCGATGGGTCACGCAGCGCCAGCACAAAGGCGAGCATAATCAAGGTCGCTGACAAGGCATCCGGCGTCGAATAGCTACTGAGTGTATGAACGGCTGGTAGTGTCATGATCGCAAGCGCAGCAACCGCGGCCGTTGCCTGTCCCAGCCGCATGCATAACAGGGTGAAAAAGCTAACGCCAAATGCCACCCAGGCAAATTTCGAAATCGTAATTGAGGCCGAAATCGGGCTCAGAGTGTTGGCCCCTAAGGCTCCATCAACCAATCCCGTTAAGCCTGCAATTGCCATGGGGTACATCGGTTTCACCGCATAAAACGGCAATTGCTCAGTAAACGCCTGTGCATTGCTTGCGGTCTCGCGACGATAAGCGAGCGTGTCGGCCTGACGAGCGTCCGAATTGCCCTCGGCTATCTGGCCACGCAACAACGCCTGCTTCGACTCTGGTACATCGAGCTCGACCAGCCGCCACAGTTCTTTGTGTCGTGCCTGATCATCACCACTCGGAAGTGACAATGCGACATACGGCAGCATGTCCCAGTTGTAGGCTGGCGGCATGGCGAGCGCTAACAGAGTGAGAGCCAGCACTAATGCGCCAGCAACCCACCTCCTGCGCTGCAAATTCTTTTTAGAATTCGTTAATGGGGGTACGCGAACAGCTTGCGTCATTCATCGATCCAACTTGCGCAGCGTCTGAAACCAGCTCAAAGTCACTCCAAGTCGCGCCGCCTATGCCTGTAAGGTCAAACGGATTGAGTTGGATGTCTGGGTCGTTCCAACTGTGGGCGGATAGAGCATCATTGGAAGTGATGATCATTCTAGGACCACCATCAATATGTATCATTCCGTAGTCTTTTAGCGCCTGAGCAATAACCTTCAACCCGGCAGGCCAAGCTGGATTAATCACAAAGTCTGCCCGCAAGCGAAACCGCGCACCGTACATCATGGGTGTACCGGGGCCCGCCTCGGTTGGTCCCCAGCCTGGTGAACGCAACGGGTTATGAGTGGCCGGGCGGGCGTACACATCTCGCTGGACCCAGGCGTTAGGCATGGTGAATGCAAGCGAGTGCTTGATAACGCCTGCTTTGATTTCACCAGGCGTTACCAACAATGGAATATAGGGGATCCCTGCAGCGTTAGCCGACGAACATGACAGACCGCGCAGATCGGGCTCTTGCTCAACACTCAAGTCCCAAATATTTGCACAGCCACCGTTATAGCTGCTGGGATCGGGACCCGGATTGAACGCCCGCCATTGTTCATAAATCTTACCGCTCTCTGAATTCACGACATACAAATGACAGTCAGAATTCGATGTGCAGCGGTAATCTAATTCGTTTTGTATCCTGCCACCAACCGGTACAGGCATACGAATACGATCGCAGTGTGGCGTGAAAAAATCGTTATGGGGGAAACCCAGACTCGCCAATCGTGGTGTGAACTCGTACAACGGCGTTTCACTGTCAGCAGTCAAAACGTTGTGCGAATAGGGTTCGCCCTGATCAGACTTACCCATATCAAACTGGGCAAAAAATTCGGTTGACGGGTCTGCTTTGTCGCCACGACTGACATAACCTAGGTAGCGAGTCACTTCAGCGGAGGTGCTGTTCACCGGCGCATCATCAATCTTTTGATTCCAAAACTCGGTGGGTTTACCCAACTGGCCTTCCTGCCACCCATGCTGCGCATTGCCACGCAGGTAATCACGCAGATCTCCAGCTGAATCGCTACTAACCGAATCATCGGGAGCAGGAGCTGGCGCCGCCTGAGGTATCGAATCCCCCTGTAGCACCGGCGCTAAAGGAACGTCGGCCAGCACGGCTAAGGTCGAAAGACTTAAAACGGTCGCACTGGCAAAAAACACGCGGGACGCGCGGTACAGAATGTTCATTAAGTAACACCCTCAAAAGTTAATATTGACTGCCGCCTATTGTATTTGGCTGGCGCCAGAGAACAGTCAACTTCACGGCAACTGTGATGCAATTCACCCTGAATTACCCAATAAGCGACACCCTTAACATTTTGCTCTGTCCTACCTGCACAAATACCGTCACTTTTAGTGCATTAATACCCCCGACACTGCTATCAGCGACTTGCCTCCTGCTAAACTGCGGGCGATTTCAAATGTGTCGTCATTTTAGAGAGTGCAGCAATGAGTAAGTGGATCGCCCCGGATTTGAAAGGCAAGGTAGCCGTAGTCACCGGCGGAAGTCGTGGTATCGGCAAAGGCATCGCTGAAGGGCTTGGCGAATGCGGCGCTACGGTTTATATCACCGGCCGCAGCGAGTCAGATCCCGCGGCGCCAACGCCTCTCACCGTGCAAGCCACAGCAGCCAACGTCACGGCATTGGGCGGTGAGGGAATAGCCTGCAAGGTCGACCACAACGTTGACACTGAGGTTAAGGCCCTGTTCGATCAGGTCGACCGCGATCATGGTCGCCTCGATATTTTAGTGAACAACGTTTATCAAATACCAACACCGCCGGCCCTGTCAGGAGGATTCTGGGAACACCCGGTGTCAGTCTGGGACGACCAGTGTGGCGTGGGCCTGCGCGGCTATTACGTGGCATCCGTACTCGGCGCACCACTGATGGTGCGGCAAAAGAGCGGTCTTATCGTCAACATCTCATCTCGGGGCGGTCTAGGTTACGTGTACAGCGCCTCTTACGGTGTGGGCAAGGCTGGCGTAAACCGCATGGCCGAGGACATGGCCATCGAGCTTAAAGACTACAACTGCGCAGCGCTGTCGTTATCACCATCGAAGGTGAAAACCGAATTTATCCTTGAGATGGTGGAACAGGGCAAGATGCAGATCGACCCGGAGTTGGCCCAGTCGGTGCAATTCTCTGGCCGCTGCATCGCAGCCCTCGCCGCGGATCCAGATATCATGTCGCGCTCTGGTGGTATTTACACGGTCAATGAAATCGCTGATAGCTACGCGGTTATAGACCCCGATCGAGAATGACCAAATTGGCAAATACCGCAGATTAGTTCGGTGAAAACTGTTCGTTGCCACGCCTGTAGGTAAAAAAATTGCTCGCTGGATTTCGATTGACCAGCGGGCGTCGGTACATCGCATGACTGAGTGAGCGAACCTCGTGTTCTAGCTCATACAGCAACTGACCTGACTCAGGGTCAACAATGTTCTGAAACCGATACTGACACTGCTCACTCTCCTCGCTGATTAACTCACGCTCATTCAGCCAGCTGTGAGGCCCCGAAAAGTCGGCAACGTAGAGCGCAATATGATGACCGTCATAGTCAGACAAAGGCGCGTCCGTCTCGACAAAACGCAACTGCTGGTTGTGCCCCATGCTAACCACCGCGACACCGCCCGAGGCGGTCGCCGGACAACCCAGCACCTGTTGGTAGAATCGCGCGATGCCGTCACTCGTTGCACAGGGCACATCAAACTGCACATAAGGCAGCCCCATATCCATTTGTGGGAAGGCGCCCGCTGCATACGCACGAATACGGTTGCCATAGGGGCAGGTCAGTTCCAGGTAATCGTCCCGCTGGACGCAGCTATACCGAGTGTCTGTAAGATGCTTCGCCGCAAAGGCGAGACGCTTCAACAGCCCCTCAATCTCCGGAACCACAACCGCGATATGGCCGCGTAATATCTGCGCCGCCTTCCCCGGTAACGTAGTGGGAAAATGGAACTGCTGATCCCCTAGATTGACCCACATATTTAGGGTGCCAAAGTCGATATAGGGGTCGCGAGTAAAGCCAAGACCAGTGACATAAAACAGCGCAGCGAGGCTCTGGTCAGGCACGGTTAGGTTCACATGCTCCAGCAACTGTACGTTGCCGACATCTTCCGCGCCTCGGTCCCAAGAGCTCATATCTGCGGCATCATTTAATAGCGCTGTACTCGCTGAATATACCCAACACGCGATGGCGATTAGGCTCTGGGAAACCAGCATCGCCCAGTGCGGCTAGCACTGATTCAGGGGGAACACAGGCTTCGATCGTGTCCCAGTAATATTCCATAACCGTGCGGACCGTGGTGTTACGCGAAAACACGCCAGCGATACTGGGCACCAAATAGCGCATGTAACCCTTTAATAAGAGCAGGCCCAGCTGGTTTTGCGGGCGCGTTATTTCGAGCAGCACAACCTTGCCGCCGGGCTTCAGCACCCGGCGATACTCCGCAAACGCGGTTGCCAAATCGCCGACATGCCGCAGCGCATACCCCATAGTGACAAAGTCGAACGTGTCATCAGGGAACGGCAATCGCTCACCAACACCACGCACTTGCTGTTTCACACCGCGCAATCGACCTTCAGTCAGCATGCCTGCACTCGGATCGAGGGCGACCACAAAGCCGTCAGGACCGGTGATATCTTGCAACGGCAAGGTGACAGCACCAGTACCTGCTCCGGTATCCAACACCGCGGCGCCTGCCGAGATACCGGCCCGGCGCAGGGCATCACGTCGGTACCAGCTGCCAGAGCCAAAGCTCATCCACTGTGTTACTGCGTCGTAGTAGCGGGCCGAATCGTCGAACATGGCGTCGACTTCGGTTTGCCGGGTTGCGCTATCTTTGTAGTAGCGCTCGAGATGCCCATGTGGTGCTAATCCTGTCATACCGCATTATTGCACGCTAAAGTTGCACAATGGCAGAAGTAACCTCAATTCAATCCCCTTCGTCCGCACCACCATCGACAGCACATGCGGCACATGTTGCTATCGTTGGTGCCGGCATCAGCGGCCTGGTCACCGCACTGGCGCTGTCTCGCCGCGGTCACCGGGTAAGCGTGCTGGAACGCGATCTACCGCCGCCAGACGGCGGAGCCGACAGGGCGTTTTTTGACTGGTCACGCCGCGGTGCATCACAGTTTCGCCACCCCCACGCGTTTCTTGGCTTGATGTGCAACCTGCTCGCAGATAATTACCCCGACCTGTTAGAAGCATTTATCGACGCGGGAGCACGACGTTTCACGTTTGCTGAAAGCTTGCCCGAGAATATTCGCGCGTCCTACGTTGCCGAATCGGAAGATGAGCGGCTGTGGATGCTGCTCTGCCGCCGCGCGACCATTGAGACCGTATTGCGGCGTTATGTTGCCCAGTCACCCAACGTGACCCTGCTCAATCGCCAACGCGTCATTGGCTTGCAAACCGGCGCTAAAGGAGCTTTGGACAGGCGGCCCGGTCAGCCCATTAACATCACCGGGTTACTGCGCGACAAAGACACCCCGTTTGAAGCAGACATAGTGGTGGATGCCAGTGGCCGCGCCAGCAAGTTCCCGCGCTGGTTGGCGCAATTGGGCATCACGGTTCCCGAAGAAAACGATGATGCCGAGATTGTCTACTACACGCGCCACTACAAGCTGAACCCCGGCATGAACGAACCACCCCGGGACCCCAACAAGCCTGGCGCCGGAGATCTAGGCTTTCTTAAATACGGCGTCTTTCCAGGCGACCATGGCCACTTTGCATTCATTCTGTGCCTACCCACCGCTGAAACCGGGCTCAAAGAGGCTATTCGCAACGGCGCCACCTTCGACTCTCTGTGTAAATCAGTACCCGGACTGGAGGCCTGGATCGGTAATGAGCGCGCCACCGCCACTACGCCATCGTTTGGCATTGGCGCCATCCACTCGGTCTGGCGCCACTATGTCTCCGACAATGAACCGTTAGCGACCAACTTTTTCGCCGTGGGCGATAGCGCCATTCGCACCAACCCGCTGTACGGCAGAGGGTGCAGCACTGGCACCCTGCATGCCCATATTTTGGCTGATGTTCTCGACGACGAAGCCAACCCCATTGCCCGGGCACGACTCTTTGCCCAACGCTCAGAAGACGAGCTACGGCCCATATTCAAGGCAAGCCTAGCCGAAGACCGCCGGGGTATCGCCCGCGCTCAGGCAGAGATGGCGGGCCAAGCCCTCGATAAGCCCAAGTCACTCAAAGCCTGGTTTGGCATGGCATTTGGCGATGCGCTGACCGCAGCCGCGGCCAAAGAGCTGCACGTTATGCGTGGCCTGAATCGCACCATTAATCTACTTGAAGTACCCGGCGCCTTCCTGCAAGAGCCCGCGGTCAAACGCACCCTATTTCGATACATGCTACGTGGTCGCAAACGCAACGCTGCAGCCCGCCGCCAACCCGGTTTGAACCGCGCGGAGGCTTATGCGTTGGTGCAACAATCTTTGGCCCCGTAGCTTTGCAAGGGGCGGTATTGAGACCCTGACAAGGGTTAATAGCCTGTTCAGTAATGAAATGCTATACCGCCCTTCGGGATCAATTATTTGTCATACAAGCAGTTCGACACCGGTGTGGGCGTAACGCCACTGACCCGTTAGAATTGCGCACCCCCAGACAGGAGCCGTCACTTGGCCAAGCACATATGCCCTCGCCCTCGCACTGATTCAGGGCGAACTTCAACGCTGACAGGCTTGCTGAGCGCCCCTCTGACGCTACTGATGACTCTATTCGCGCTAACCGCATGCGGTGGCGGTAGCAATCAATCCATCACCCAGGATGATCTGGGCAGCGTGCGTATGTTCAATGCCATAGCCGACAGCCCGGTACTGAATTTCACGCTAGAAAACAGCACTTTTGCTAGTCTGCGTTTTGGCCAAATGAGCGGCTTCAGCCAAACCGTTGACGGGCGCTTTGATGTCGATGTTAGCTTTATCGCACTAGACACGACGTTCACAACCCTCGTCGACGATTTCCGCACTGAGGTTCAAGAGCAGGAACAAACCACGGTGGTGGTTACCGGCAGCATCGCAGCGCCTGTTATCTTCGAATTCACCGCCCCCAACCCGAATATTCCGACTGGCACCACAGAATTCCACGTCATCAACACTGGCAACGCCGGCAGCGTCGACTTTCACCTCACACCAGACGACGCGGATCTAGGCACCCCGACCACAAGCGTTGCCAACAACGCCGTTTCAGAACTTATCTCAACAGATTCCGGTCCTCGTCGAATTCGACTCACAGCGCCAGGTAGCAGCGACGTGATATACGACTCCGGCAGCTTCGAGCTAGCCAACGGCAGTCGATTGATATTCCACGTTAGACCCTATTTTGGTCCTGGCGATAGTGCCGTCAGAGTAGCGAACATAAACGGCACCTTATCGACGGGTTTCAGCAACGAGCAGTTACCTGTTTCGCTGCGCATCGCCAACGCTATCGCCGACGTTGCTGCAGCAGACACAGCCGTTGTGGTCAACGGCAACACCACAGAAACCAATGACATACCTTCGAACAGCTTTACAGCACCACAGTTGTTCAGCGCCGGAAGCGCAGATTTACAGGTCAATATGCAGACAGACCCCGGTACCCAGTTTTATGCCGACTCTCAGCTGTTGGTTGCTGGTGAACAGCGCACCCTGCTCGTTGCCGGCAGTGTTACCAATGGCACCACAGCGGGCCGCCTGACAATTGAACCCCTGCGACCCATTAGCACCGCAGCCCAAATCAACGTCCTGCAGGGCACTGTTAGTAGCGGTCGGATCGACGTTTACCTGTTAGCAGCTGACGAAACCACAGAAACGTCAGTGGCTACGATTGCCGATCTGACACTTCTGGCCAATGCCACGCGCGAGGTTCAGGCCGGAACTTATGACGTTGTTGTCACTCAAAATGGCGTGAACACAGTATTCGCCGACCCAGTACCTCTGACGCTCGAGAATGGCGACATCCGCACCATCCTGATTACCGACGCAGACACCGGCGGATTACCGCCACGCATTATCCTTGGGGAACAGCCTTGAACAGCACAAGTCGCCTGATGAAAACCTATTTCGGACTAGCCGCAATACTCACTCTACTAGTTGCCTGCGGTGGTGGTGGCGGCAACGGTGACAACGATAGTCTCAGCGATACCGGGCAGGATGCTCGTGTTGCGCAGATGCGCTTTATCAATATCATTCCTGATGGTCCGCAACTGCAAATGTTTCATAGCGGCGACAACAGTACCGCCTTCACGCAGTTTCTTGATTTCGGCGAAGGCTCTGCCCGCAACAACTTTGTGATTGGTGACTTCCAATTCAATTTCAGCTACATCGACGGCCAGGGTCAGCGAATAACCCTGTATGAAGAAACCGACTTTCCTCTAAGCGACGGTGACGAGTTCAGCTTCATCATGATTGGCGAACTGGCTGATGCCACCTTACTGCGTGTGGATAACGCAGAATTTCTAATCGGACTTGATGATGCGACCGCAGATACCGACCCGCAAATCCAGTTTGTCCACGCCGCCGTCGGCGTTGGCCCCATCGATTTTTACTTCACCGAAAACGGCGCAGACATCGCCACCGCAACCCCATTAGCAACCGTGGAATATGGTGCCAATTCACCCCTGTTCGACATCACTGAAAACCCAACCGCTCAGTTACGCGCCTACCCAGCTGGCAACACTACAGACTTACTGTTCGATACGGGCGAAACCCCCTTCGCACGCACCACTCGAGACATGATTATTGCAACCAATTACTTCGGCCCGTCCAACAGCCCACAGGACAGTGTGCAGTTGCTACGCTTTGGCTCGATCCCGCTAGATCTGGCAAACACCAATCAACCAAGCTCCATTCGACTGCACAACGCCGTCGCTGACGAAAATGCTGTAGATCTTTACCTTGATGCCGCAACCGGTACACCGTTAATCGCTGGGGTCGAATTCACCGGCCGCTCTGCCGAAGTTGTAGTACCCGCCCAAACCGCCACGCTCGTCGTCACCTCAGCTGGCAACACGGCGAACGTACTGCTAACCACCACCGACACGTTACTGCCCGGCGGCGTCCGGCGCACACTGTATGTGGGTGGTGAGGGTTCAAACCCTGACGACAACAACAACCTGAACATTGGCTCAGCAATTGCCAGCGAGAGTACGCGCGACATTTCAGCCGGCGTGCCCGTAAGGCTGTTCAATGGAGCCACAGATATCGGTTCCCTTGCGGTGTACCTGCTTCGCCCGGGAGAATCATTAGAGAGCAGCGTGCCAAACGTGCTCCCAATGGGCGGCTACACCGCTCTATCTGTAGTATCTGGTGACTTCGACTTGGTCATTCTCGAAACCACAAATCAGGCTACTATTTTCGGACCGGAACGAATCATCCCGGAACAGGGAACCACTCTGACCGTCGTGATTCGCGATACCTTTGGTGGCACCTCGCCGGTGATTGTCGACTTCACTAGCGAACCGACAATCGGCTTCCAATAGCAGCAGGCTATCAAATGCTCTAGCCGTCAACCCCACCGATTAGGCTCAATCGTCATCCGCCACCAACACCAGGGTTCCTGTCGTCGACAAGGTTCCCCCGGTACCGTTTACGACGCAGGTGCGGGCCGAGGTTTGTTTGCCTTTGTCGCCATTCACCCCATCTTCCGCGGTGCCTGATAACTGCCGATAGGCCTCAATCAATAGCGGCATGCCGTACATACCCGAGTGGTTAAACGACAGCCCGCCACCGTTGGTATTGATTGGGAATGATCCACCGGGAGCCGCGCGGCCATCTTTCCACAGCAAGTGCCCTTCACCGCGCTTCGCAAGCCCCAGCATTTCGGCCGTAATCGCAGCCGTAATCGTGAAGGAGTCGTAGACCAACGCCATTTCCATATCCGCAGGTCCCATACCGGCCATGCTATAGGCCGTCTGTGCCGAGGTGGCTGCTGAGGTCGCCGTAAAGTCGTCCATTTCCAGCATGTTCCAGTGCGCCATGCTCTCACCCGCACCTGCAATCCAGACGGGCTTGGTGTTTAGACTGGCGGCTACTTTGGGGCTGGTCACAAGCACTGCTCCGCCGTGATCCGCCACCATGCAGCAATGCAGTATGGTCAATGGCCAGGCAATCAGCCGTGAGTCTTGCACTTGCTCAACGGTAATCGGACCACCAAACGGATGTTTTTCTTTCGAATACATCGCCGCCCGCGGGTTTAGCGTTGCCCAGTCACGCGAGACCTTCGCAATGTGGGCATAGTCTTCCGAGGTGGTGCCATAACGATGCATGTGACGCACCATGGTGTGCGCGTAGTTCGACGGCGCGCCGCCCAGACCGTAGGCCATGGTCATCTCGGTACCCGGTGCCGTCACACCGCCACCGCCCATACCGTAGTTACTGGGTCCTCGACCGCCAATCTTGCGCGCCGAGTGGCCATTTTCGCCATGAGTAATCAACGCCACATCAATGATGCCTGCGTGAATGGCTGCCATCGCATGATGCACGTGCAACTCAAACGAAGAACCACCCACTGCAGTAGTGTCGATGTACTTGGGCGTAATGCCGAGGTGTTCGCACAGTTCGGGTGACCAGCCGGTTGAGAACACACCTTCGATCCGATTAATCGGAATCCCGGTTTGATCGCAGACGTTTTTGATCGCCTCGATGTGCAATTGCAGAGCAGTAACCGGCTCATCCAAAAACCCAATGTTGTTGGCTTCAGCGGCGCCGACGATCGCTGCTGATTTATAAAGTTGTCCGGGCATAACTACACCTCCACCACGCGCCAAAACGGGATATGTGTATCCTCGCTGGCGACTTCAAATTCAACACGCACCGGTGCACCTATTTTTATGTCCTCGGGGCTTAACGGATCAACGCCGCGCAGCACCGTAAGCATTCGATCACCTTCCTTCAGGTCGATGTACGCCGTGACATAGGGCGCCTCTTTGGCCCATTTACCAAACACCAGATGCTGAACGGCATAGGTGTGGATAAACCCCTCACCACTCGCCTCCATCCAGCCCAGGTTCATCGACTGACAGTGCGGGCAGATGTAGCGCGGGTACCAGTGGGTACGATTGCAATCCTCGCAGCGGGGCAACATCAGCTTGCCCGCTTTGGTGCCCTCCCAAAAAGGCCGAGTATGTGTCCCTTGGGTCGGGATCGGTAATTCGTAAGCCACGTCTGAACTCCTGGCGCTGCACGCATCAAAAAAACTCCAACCCCCACAATACGACAAAGCCCCCTCTGGGCTCCACAGCCAAGTAGAGAGTTGCGCTCAGGACAGGCTCAAAATTGGCTCGCTCGAACAGCGACAAGCCAGCTAGCTTTTGATTTTCAACGAGTTAGAACGCATATCTGAGGAAGCAAATATGCCTAGCAGAGTCGAGCTAAACAGCCTCTTCTTAGAGGTCAGCGAGCGTGCGCAGTGGCTTCATGCCGTCCCAGTCTACTGCCGAGTCAGCAATCGCCTTGAACAGACCTTCAATCGCCGGCCCGTGCTCAACCACTTCCAGCATGCAACCCAACAGAGGCCGGGTGTCGTAATACGCAAACCAGGCGGAGCCAGCATTACCCTTGTTGGCACAGGCGTAGCCCAAGGATTCAAAATAGGCGGAGTCCGCCTCAATGTCTTTGGTCCAGACACACATATGATGAAAGCCCGTCGCACCCGGAGCCACACTGTCACGATACGCACAGGGGGATGCTGTTGTCGGTTGAATCAACTCAATTTGCACGGGACCTGCCTGAGCAAGCGCTACATTCATGGTGAGTTCGCTGGGCGCGCCGCGATAAGTCACATCGCTGAACTGGTCGGTATATTCCGTGATGAAAAACGGACCAATGCCCAGCTCATTCACCCACTGCATGGCAGCCGCTTCAAGATCGTCGACGACCCAGGCGTTTTGAAACACCGTGCGGTCGGTGGGCTTGTCGAGCGAGTTTGCAGTCACTACTAGATTCTCCCCGGTTATCAAGCCCCACAGTTTAGCGCAAATGGAACCCGAAACAGATCAGAGCCGCGGTAGCGGAATTAGTTACAGGCCTTCAGGACCGAACGAATAGCGCGGGAAGAGCCGCTCAGCGGCACACCCAAGAGCGCATCGAGATCGTCCATCGTTGTGACCTTCAAACGCATGTTGCCCGCATTACGCATACGCTGCAGCAACGCGTTGCGCTGCGCCGACGGCACAACCAAAGCAAGGCCACTGGGGCTCACACGCCATGACCGTTCTCTGTCGTCGCGACGGTCAAAACCAACAACCACGGTGTTGCTATCAGATCGACCCACACCCGGCGCCAGCAAGAAAGACACGTCGAGCTCCTTCGTTCGGGGCCAGCAACGAACCAGCACCTGAACGTTTTCGCCCGTGACACTAGCGAGTGCAATAGACCCACCTTGAATGGGGTCTGGAATATTATTGAATTGCCAGACCGCATTTTGGCCTTCGGCATGGCTGCCGATCGTCAGCGCGGCGAGCGTTAATACGACCAGCATTCGGCCAGTGCGCGGTGTTGCGAATAATGTGCAAAGTTTGAACGTCATCTGGGGCAAACCTAAACCAGGTGCCAATAGTATGGCGCGAGAGAGCTCCTGCAGAAATCACCTAGCGCATATTCCAGTGTAATGCCTAGAGGCCAACAACCGAGATGTGCGCCAGTTCACACAACATCCAACTGGCGCCTTTAGTCCACTGACACCTCTGCGTGCAAGACCCCCGCCTTCGTCAATTGCGCAACCAAAGCCTCACTCTTGCCCAGCCATTGACCAAGTACCTCAACATTGTGTTCACCCCGATGGGGCGCCGGACCGCGGACCCCACTATCCGCATTGGAAAACCGATACGGCGACTGTGTGATGGGTCGCGTCCCGCCGGCTCGATCGTCTACCTGGGTGATCGCTCCCCGAGCTGCAACGGTCGGCTGATCCATGAGCGTCGCGGGATCCCGCACTTTGCCCCAGGCCAGATTCACCTTGGCCATCGTTGCCTCAACCTCGTCCCAGGTCGCAAGTTTTGCCATCAACTGGGCAGCCGCATCTCGACGCAGACCAATCTTGGTCGCCAAATCCATGTCTTTGTTGGTTGGGTCACTGACACCGAGCTTGGTGGTGAACAGGTGCCAGATGTAGCGTAAATCGGCAGACAGCAGAACCGTGCCAGCAGCCGTTTCAAAAACTTCGTTTGGCAGAGGTCCAAGACCTTCAGAATCTTCGATGGCGTAATGCACCTGGTCGTCGGTTGCGATAGTGGCATCAATCATCGCGATATCGATGTGCTGACCCCGGCCGGTTCGCTCCCGCAATATGACAGCCGAAAGCAGCCCGACCAGGCCGTGCAGTGACGCATTGGTATCAGCGATCGACAGAGGCAGGTCGGTCAAGGGCACATTGCCGCGTGCCGCCTGCCGATGCATCAAACCGGCCTCAGCGTGGATAATTGGCGCATAGGCGGCGCGATGCGACTCCGGGCCACCCTGCCCAAACCCCGAAATTGACAGCATGATCAAGCGCGGGTTTATCGCCTGCAGGGCGTCATAACCCAGACCAAGCCGGGGCATAACATCCGGCCGATAGTTTTCGATCAAAATATCCGCCTCAGCGACCAGTTCTGCGACCAGAGCTATTGCGCCCTCAGCCCGCAGATCAATGCAGATGTCCCGTTTGCCCGCGTTCTGTTGATGGTAATAACCCGGGATATTGGCCACCACATGGCCCCAAAGCCGCGTGATATCGCCATCTGGTGGCTCAATCTTCACCACATCAGCCCCAAGGTCGGACAGCATACGTCCTGCAAACGGGCCTGCCAGCACACGAGAAAAATCGAGCACCTTCAGGCCCGCCAGCGGATAACCATCCGAATTACCGGATTTTGCGTCTGCTTTCTCTGTCATTTGCCGCTCCCCACGGTGATCGAGTCTCGGTAGTATACGAGCCCCGCTTAATTCGACAATGTGAGACATCGTGGCGCTATCTCTTCGTGACCAACTCGTCGCTGCCGGCCTTGCAAGTTCCGGCCAGGCTAAAAAAGCTGACAAACAAAAGAAGGCCGAAGCGCTTGCGCGCAAGCAGCGCGCGGCTGGCGGCAAAGCAGGTGAGAAAGCCGGCGGCAAGGCGGGCAAAAACAAAGGCCCAGGCGGCAAACACGCCGGCAAGAACAAGGCCGAGACCAAACCCAAGGAAGAAGATACGCCGAGCAGTCGGCGCGCAAAGCTTGTGCGCGCCAATAAAGCCCGACGCGATAAGGAGTTGGCCCGAGAACGCAATGCCAAAGCCCAGGCCAAAGCCATTCGCGCCGAGATCAAACAGCTAGTCACCCAACACGACCAGCGCGAAAAGGCGAACGCAGAAACGGACGTGGCCTACAACTTCCTGCACAAGAAAAAGATCAAACGTCTATACGTGCCGGCAGCGCAAAAAGAGGCTCTAAGCCAAGGCAAGCTCATGATCGTCAACAACGACGGGCTCTACCATCTAATTGCACCAGAAATCGCCGCGAAAATTGCCGAGCGGGACCCAAAGTGGATCATCACCGCACACGACGACAAGGCAGCAGAGCCTGAGATGGATGACTTCTACAAAAAGTTTGAAGTGCCCGACGATCTCGACTGGTAGCTGGGCTAGCCCAGCCGTCGTCGACCAACCGGCGGCCGCGCGAAGCCACTCATAAAGCAAGCAATCCCGCGGCCAGGTACAAGACCACGCTAACCGCGCCAATCACCAACGCATAAGGCAATTGCGTGCGGACATGATCAACATGATCGCAACCGGCTGCGAGCGAGGCGATAATGGTCGTATCAGAAATAGGCGAGCAATGATCACCAAACACCCCGCCGCCCATAATCGCTGCCACCACAAGGGGCAAGGGCAGGCCGGCCCCTAGCGCCATCGGAATGGCAACTGGAATCAGGATGCCGTAGGTCCCCCAACTGGTCCCCGTCGTAAAACTGGTGATGCCCGCTACCACAAACAACACAGCGGGAATAACAAAGGGCACGCTAATACTCGCAGCGGCCTGAGTAATAAACGCACTGGTACCCAGCGCTCGCAGGCTGTCGCCCAAGGCCAAGGCCAGCACAATCACTACAACCGCCGGCAACAACTCGCCCATACCCTGCATTCCAACATCTAAGGTTTTACCGTTGGCGCGCCCCGACCAGACAAAACACAGGCCGGCGGCCAGTGTCGCCAAAACCACAGCCCAAAGAATGGACTGAGAGCCGGAGCCTTGCGTAATGTCGCCCTCGCCGGTCCACAGCATCAAACCCAACGCACCTGCAATAAGAATGAACACAGGCATCCCCATATACGCTGCTCGACTCGGTGTTTCTACTAACTCCGACGCCTGCGACTGCTTGCTACTCAGCCCCGCTTCAATTTGCGCATCCCGCTGCAACTCGAGCCGGGCAAGCGGCCCAAAGGTTCGCCCGACCAAGACGGTGGCAAATACCGCAACCAACGCAAGCCACGCGTAAAAGTTGAGAGCAATGGTTTGAAACAACACACCAAACTCGTCCGAGACACCGTTATTTGCCATTAGCCCAGCAACATAGGCGCCCCAGCCATTCAGCAAAATCAACACACTCACAGGCGCGCAGGTGGAATCGATGATGTAAGCCAATCGTTCTCGAGACACGTTCAGGCGGTCAAACAATGGCCGCCCCAGTACCCCGCTCGCTAGCAGACTAACGTTGGTCTCAACAAAAATCAGCACGCCAGATATCGCGCTAATCAAGCCCGCTCGACGGGGTGAGGACGCAAGCCCGGAGCGATGCAGCTTTTCGACAGTGGCGGCAATACCGCCAGACTTTTGCATGTAGGCAATCAGCGCACCGATGATCAGGCAGAACAGGATGATGCGGACATTACCTGTCGAACCAAACACCCCCACCGTCCGATCAATGCTACCCAAAAGCCCATAACCAAAGCTAAACTCCGGGCTAGCGTGAGCGATGAGAGTTTCACTCAGCAAAATTGCCAGTCCCAGCGCAACGTAGACATTGCGGGTCCAAACGGCGACAACAATCGCCAAAAACGGCGGCAGTACAGTCAACCACTGCATAGATATTCCTTCGCTAGATCGCGACGGGAGTATGCTGTTTATCACCAATTCCTCAACCCTCGATCTTTTTGACACTGACAGGGCCACAAGTATGACGACAAAACTTTTTCGACCGTGGGTTGCCTGGCTGCTCGGCGCGATTTTGGTTGCCGCATTGTCCGCCATCGCAACAGCCGCTGGCGCAGAGGTACCTCTCTACAAACCTTCCTCCAATAGCCCCGAAGCCATCAACATTCTTCGCAGTGATTATGGCGGCAGCCGCAGCGCACCCAATGCGCTGGGTATCGGTGATCGAGTCGCCGACTTCACCCTGCCCCAGGCCGGCGGCGGCTCGGTTTCACTCGCCTCCCAGCGCGCGGCCGGACCCGTTGTGATTATTTTCTACCGCGGCCACTGGTGACCCGCCTGCAATGTGCAACTCGGCGAGTTGCAGAGTCAGGTCGAACGTTTTGCAGCGCGCAACACGTCCATCATCGCAATATCAGTAGACGCAGCCCAGGCATCGCTCGTAATGATTGAGCGACTGGGGCTCTCCTTCACACTGGCAAGCGACCCCGAGCAACGCGTCGTTCGCGCATTTGGCGTACAGAACCCTGATACCAAAGAGCTTGCCTTGCATGCGGTGTACCTCGTCGATGAAAATGCTGAGGTCGTCTATCGGAAGGTCGCCCGCCGGCGACCGACAGCAAACGAACTCATCGATGCGATCGACGCGGTTCAAGGCAACTACCCGCAAACCGACCGAGTGTCCGTACGTTCGAGAATTGCAGTCGCCTATCCAACTAACAATTTTCAAGCACTCCTTGAGATGGTAAAGGTGAGCACACTACCAACCAACATCGACACCCAGCAGGTCACGCAAGTGTATGCACAGCTTAAAACGGCAAGCAGCGATGACGCATTGATCGCCTTCAAACGCCTCATTGAAAACCACCCCAAAGCCAGTCAGCTCGACTTGCTGAGTGTCGCCGCCTGGTTAACCCACAAGCTCTACCTGCAAGACAATGCGCAAGCACTCGACGCGGGGCGCGACCTCAGTCGACGTCTCTTAAGAGTTGCACAACTGGAAGCCAAGTATGCCGCTGCAACGGACGATACCTCGCGAGACGAACTGCTACAGACGCTCTCAAAGGCACGCGCCGGTCTGTCACTGGCTCGCGGCACGATCAGCAAAAACGCGTCAAACTGGCGCTTAAGCAGAGTCAAAGCCTCTCTGCGATCTCTGCGCGAGGTCGCACGCGCAGGTTCACTTGGACGCTAACCCGCTGACAACCCTTCATTGGCACGCAGCACTTACGCTTGCAGGCCTACTCACACTGGCGGGTTGTCATCACCCGCCTAGCGTGACACGAACGAGCGGCTTTGATGCCCGAGCCAGTTACGCTGCGGGAACACCTACTCAGGGTCGTTGCAACGGTTCACCGCGAGTGAAGGTCGCAGCCCAGGCTAACCAGGTGAAGTGCATAGCTTTGCTCGATGATAAGTTGGTGTTCCCGCGCGGGGTGGTCAGTCTCGGCGATCAGCTGCTGGTCGTTGACAAGGGCAGCGCTCTCTTCAACGCCCAACCGAATAGAAAATCGGGGCGCATTTTCACCTACCTACAAACCAGTGCGCACAACAGCAAATCGCACCCAACCTTCGACAAAAAGCTCCTCATAGATAACCTTAGTCACCCCAACGGCATCAGCGTTTGGCAGCAGGCTAACCAACGTTTTGTCTTTGTCAGCACACCTGCGACGATTTGGCGATTCAACCCGGATGCGGCAGTGCCGGCAGATACACTTGAGGCCGTTATCCACAATCTGCCTACCCATGGTTGGCATTACCTGACGCAAATACACATCCACGCCAACACGCTCTACGTGTCAATACCTTCAGCGACCGATCACTGTGAAGCCGGCGACCCAGGTGCTATTAGCGTGCAATATCCCTGCAGCGAAAACGGACTAACACGCACCGATCAGCACAAAACCGCTGTCCTTCGCGAATATGCAATACGCCCCGATGGTTCGCCTGCCCCCAACTTCCGGTTGCTGGCACGCGGCCTGCGCGACACGCTGGCAATAACAACAGACCCTAAAACGCAACACGTGTGGCTAGCTGACAACGCGTGGGATCAGATCGACCTGAGCCGCCTCGATGGCGCGCGCTCGCCCCATGATGAGTTGAACTTGTTAACGCCAGAAGCTCACTATGGTTGGCCCTATTGCCACTCAGACAATCAACTCACACCGCTGTACGCAACCTCTGGAGCAAGCTGCGACAGCTATCAGGCACCGCAAATATTGCTAGCAGCGCATGCAGCGCCATTGGGAATGACCTATACCGCACAGCAACTGCTGATCAATCTCCATGGGTACCAACCTTCGGGTCGAAAGACGGTCTACTACAATCTCGACGCCAAAGGCTTGCCAAGGGAGGAGGCTCAAACGTTGATCGACTGGAACTATGGGCACGAGCCGGGTTATTTTTTTGGTCGGCCGTTTGGTATTGCCCAACACGGCCCCACCCAACTTGTCATTACCGACGATTGGAACCACGCACTGATGCTGGTCGTCATGAACGAGCTCACCAGCTCGCCCTAGCCATACCTATGGCCCATCCCAACTAGTCCACAACAAAGGCGGCTACTACGAACCCATCAACTTACGCCGAAAACGGCGCATGCCACCAATCCAGCGATCATAGTCTGTGGCTTTGCGCTGAAAGTAGGTGAGCACTTCTTCATGTGGCAATACCAGGAATTTTTCATCACGCATCGCATCGACACAGGCCTGGGCAACAAACTCAGGTTCAAGAATACCGTCAGCCCCCGCTTGCCCGGCACCACCGGTAGTGCTGCCTTCCCCGCTGTCTTTTTGCTTTGCTCGTTTCTTGGCTGCTGGCCCCAAAATATTAGTGCGAACAGCCTGTGGGCAGAGCACTGATACGCCGATGTTGTCATCTGCGTAGTTAATGCGAACCCATTCAGCAAAGGCCACCGCGGCGTGCTTGGATACGGCGTAGGGTCCGGAATCCATCTGCGTTAACAGGCCGGCGGCCGATGCGGTATTCAGCAGATAGCCACCGCCACGCTCTACCATGCCCGGTATCACCGCACGGGCGGCATAGAGGTGCGACCAGGTATGCACATTCATCATGCGCGTCCACTGGTCAGTTGCCAGATCCAGCCCACCCGCCACGCCGTAACCCGCATTTGACACAAAACAGTCAATCGCGCCATGGGCTTGTTCAATCTCGGCGACTAACGCGTTAATCGCGGCTTCGTCCCCCACATCCAGCGCGGCAGAGGAGGCCTTGGCGCCAATCATTGTGGCCGTTTGCGCCGCATTATCACCATTGAGGTCGGTACACACGACAAAGCGGGCTCCGTCCTGAGCAAACTTCACCGCCAGCGCTCGGCCAATACCTGAGCCAGCCCCTGTAATCACCGCAACCTTATCAAACAGCTCCAACCGCCTGTCTCCTCTCTTTACAAATAGATACCTTTAATTGTTTGCCAATCTACCTGAACACCTTGCACAAAGCGCGTTAGCAATGGCCTCCGAGTGCAGAAGGTAATACATTAGGGGGAAGATTTAATGCACGTATATCGGGGAGACACACCGTGGCAAATCAGGAATCAGACCTATTCAATCTAGCAATGTCAGACGAAGCACAACCGCTCATGGACGGCGTGCTAAAGCACATTGAAGACAACGTTAAGCCCATTATCGACGAGTTTCAGGCTCTAGATAAGGAGAAGACGGATCGTTGGTCGTGGCACCCACGTCAGCTAGAGCTGCTTGAGGGCGCAAAATCCAAAGCCAAAGAATCCGGCCTGTGGAACTTCTTCCTGCCCGACTCCGACATTGGACAAGGCCTAACCAACCTCGACTACGCCTACATCGCTTCAGAACTGGGTAAATACCCATTGGCGTCTGAAACCCTGAACTGCAGCGCGCCAGACACCGGCAATATGGAAGTGTTAGAACGCGTCGGGACCGAGGCGCAAAAAGAACAATGGTTGAAGCCACTGCTTGCTGGCGAAATACGCTCAGCCTACGCGATGACCGAACCTAACCTGCCGTCATCTGACGCCAAAAATATTAGCACCAGCGCCGTTCTCGACGGTGACGAGTGGGTCATCAACGGTGAGAAATTCTACATCTCCGGTGCCGGCGACCCGCGCTGCAAGATCATGATTACCATGGTCAAAACCAGTCCTAACGCTGCCGCCAGTAAGCAGCAGTCGCAAATTCTAGTGCCCACCGACACACCGGGAGTAGAAATACTCGACGGCATGCAGGTGTTCGGTCACGACCATGCTCCGCGTGGCCACATGCATATTAGGTTCACCGACGTGCGCGTCCCTAAAGAAAACTTGCTGCTCGGCGAAGGTCGTGGTTTCGAAATTTCCCAGGTACGCCTCGGCCCTGGACGCATTCACCACTGCATGCGCTCTATCGGCAAAGCCGAATTGGCTCTGGAACTGATGGTCAAGCGCGGCGCAACCCGCGAAGCCTTTGGCAAACCCATCATTAAGCTCGGCAAAAACCTGGAAGTGGTATCACGAGCACGCATCGAAATTACGGCAATGCGACTGGCTGTGTTGCAAGCAGCAAAAGCGATGGATGTGCTGGGCAACAAAGAAGCTCGCGTTTATGTGAGCGCGGTTAAAGCGATGGTGCCCGAGAAAGTCTGCAAGATCATCGACGACGCCATTCAGATCCACGGCGCTGCGGGTATCTCACAGTGGACACCACTGGCCGGCATGTACACCGACATGCGGCACCTGCGTTTTGCTGACGGCCCTGATGAGGTGCACCACATGGTTGTGGGTCGCGCCGAGGTGCAAAAGTACGACCTGTGGTAACTCCTGACCACTAAGCGTGCTGCAGGCGGGGCGTGGGGCCCCGCTTTGCTCAGATACTTCTTTGCAGCTTTCTACATACGATCTGCATAAGAAGAGAGGCAACATCCAAGGGGAATAACATGGCAGAAGCGTCCGTCACCAAGCCGGCAACCAAGGGTTCGGCCAAGGTTGGTCTGAGTCGTTATCAACTGGCGTCCTATGGCGCGCCAGCTATGCCCCTGTCCATGATCAACCTGCCATTGGCGGTTTATCTGCCAGCGGTGTACGCCGATTCGGCAGGCTTTGGACTGAGTCTGAGCTTTGTCGCCCTAACACTTGCCCTATCGCGGGTCTTCGACGGACTCACAGACCCTATTGTCGGGTTCCTTTCCGACCGCACCCGGTCTCGTTGGGGACGACGCAAGCCCTACATACTGCTGGGCATGCCCATCTTCTTGTTAGGTATCTGGCTACTCTGGGTACCGGTCATCGAATTCACCGATATCAGCCTCTTTGGTGTCACTATGAGTTCGGGATATCCCTACCTATTGGCATCTCTGGTGCTGATGTATGTCGGGGCAACCATCAAAGACGTGCCTTACAGCGCATTCGGCGCCGAACTGGCAAAAGACTACAACGAACGCACTCTGATCATGAGTTGGCGCGAAGCCTTTAGCGTTAGCGGATCACTCGTTGGCGCGTTCTGTCCGGTAGTCATTTTATACTGGGGTTTAACGCGCCCCTCCGACAACGTCTACTATCTGGCAATTATCTGTTGCACGTTGATGCCACTGTTTGTCATCAACCTGTTATTTAATGTCCCCGAACCAGAGATCCGCGAACAAAGCGAAAAGAAGCTAACCGTTCGAGAAAGCTTCAGCTACGTCTGGGCCAACAAGCCCTATCGAAAGCTGGTCATCATTTTTTTGTTCGCAACCATTGGTTCCGGCTTAACAAACTCGCTCAGCTTTTTCTTTGTGAAACACGTTCTGTTGGCAGGAGATCTGTTTGGCGTGTATCTGGCACCTTACTTTGTGTCACAGATCGTAGCGATACCCCTGTGGTTCAAGCTATCCCGCAAAATAGGCAAACATCGTGCAACCATGTGCGCCATCGGTTGGTACGCACTCTGGTCCTGCTTTATTCCACTAATCGCTATCGCCCCAGCGGCCTGGTTCGCAGCCTTCGAAGTTGAACGCCTCCTCGCTTTCCTACCTGCCGATTACTACGCCTCCATGGTGGCCTATTTCGACGGTGTGCCCACCGGCAAATTTTTGTTCTTTATTGGCGTCATGATGCTCAAAGGCTCCTCCATTGGCGCCTTATCAGCATTGCCTTACGCAATGGCTGCTGACGTTGTTGACGTCGACACCGCACGCACCGGGAAAAATCAAGGCGGCGCCTACTTCAGCATCTGGACCATGACCCGAAAAATCGCCTACGCAGCAGGCCTCGCGTCTGCCGGTTTGGCTGCATCATGGATAGCCTTTGACAGCCTTCGCGACCCAATCAGCGATCCAAACTCTGCCAACACCCTGCTATGGCTGGCAATTTTCTATTCCGTCATACCCGCCTTGTTCAAGTTTGTCGCCATTCCTCTACTGTGGAGCTATCCCCTCACCGAAGAAAAAGTGCGCGAGATTCAAACTGAAATCGCTGACAAGGCACAACGGCCAAGAACCATTACCCAGCGGCAGGTCTAGCGACACTGCCATGAATAAACAATCTACTCAGAACTCACTCGGAAGGAGGTAACTATGTCAGAAACCGGAGGCTGCCTGTGTGGCGCCATTAAGTACGAATTGGCCAACACCCCAGCGATGACCGGCGTGTGCCATTGCAAAAACTGTCAGCGTCAGGCGGGTTCAGCATTTTCAACGCTTGCGGGCGTGCCAAAGAATGAATTCAAGCTAACAGCCGGCGAACCAAAGCTGTACGTCGATGGCGACACCAAAAGCGGCAATCAAGTCGAACGCTGGTTCTGCGGCAATTGCGGCTCGCCGATCTACTCGGCACTGGGTTCGCAGCCTGACAACCTCTTTCTCAAAACCGGCACCATGGACGACACAAGTGCGTTTAAGCCGCAGTTTCACGTCTGGTGTGATACCAAACAGAACTGGGTTGATTTACAGGAAGGTGTGCCGCAAATGGCGACACAAAGTTAGCGACTGATGATCTGCGCCGCTAACCAAAAGGAACGTTGGGGCTAAAAACCTGAAGAGTTAGCCAGTTCTGCTGGCAATAGATTCAGGTTCAGCTCTTCCAGAGTATTGATGCGCGGCGGAATAACAAACCGCGCGTCGTTCGTCCCGGTTTTCCAGACAGCAGACTCAAGTACAATCGCTCGTCCGCCAGCGGTGTAGCTCAACACTTCCCAAGTGCGGGTGCGCAGCGTGCCACTGAAATCTCTTGAACGGGTAATCATATCGGCCGCGCTGCTAAAGTCCCAAAGTGGTGTCCCTTCTTTGGCAAAGCAACCCGTTGTGAGACCGGCACAATTTTGATCACCAGCGGCAAATCCGGTTACCCGCCCCGCCATACTTACGTTTGGAAACTGATACCCAAATGCCCATTCAGGCTTAATCACGCCATTCGCCTGATAACGCTCAGCCTGCCAGATGTTCAGACCCGCCTGCCAGGTTATTGGATCAACGTTGATCAAATCAGCAGCTAGCGAGCTGCCAGAGTTATCAGCCTGGGCAATCAATTGCCCAGACACCAGCGAGAGCTGGCCATTAATGTAGTACTCGGCAAGTGCGAGGTGTTCGGTGCCAATGCTGCCGATCGACTTAATACGATGCTGTTCGTTACCGGCACTCAGCACCAACGTTGTTCCGCTATTACTCCATGAGAACGATTCGTTACTGAGTCGCCCCACTGAGGTTGTACCGTTTGCATTGAACGTAAGGGCGTCAACCACATAGGCTGCTGGCTGGCCACTGACAGTTGCATCTTGGGGGCTAAACACAAACGGGACAGCCCAGGTATCGCCAGCCGCAACCAGCTGCCCGGGAGAGGCGAGCAAAGCGGCAGGTGTAAACACGGTTTGGTTCTGAGTTTGGGATTGCAACGTACCGTCAGGCAGTGGGCCGGACCAGCCGTTGGCCGTTAGCTCTTCGTCCATACTGAATTGTTGGACGGTGGTTACTCGAGCATCTAAAACGCCCGCAGTATCGCTCAACACACGTGACGAACGACTAATAAGAGTCCGCTCAAGGCGTAGCTCGGTACCAATCGCACCGTTATCCCACAGCTGCAGGAAAAAATCGGCAACGCTTTGCGGCATACCGTAGATAGTTACTAGATCGCTATAGTCAGCAAAAATACCAACGGTCTCGGTGCTGGTGAAATTGTCAAAATTGACATTCAGTAAGCCATTGTCAATCGACCAGCTGAAGCTCTCGGAAATATCGCTGTAAGCCTGACCACTGCGAAAACCGAGGGTATTTTCATAGCTTGTACCCGTGCCATTGGCGGCAAAAGTATGGCCAGCAACGATGCCCGCCAGGCGTGTGGGGTTGGTCGCTTCACGCCATAACGTGTTGCCTGTCACCATGGCGGCAGTGAATGGCACAAAGGCCTCTGTACGCAACGCAACACTGGTAGCACCACGCAGCGCGCCAGAACTGTCCGCAAAGCGGACAAAAATTCGGCTATTCGCAGGATCAAAAGGCACGTTACCCGTACTGGTAACAAAGATTCCAAAGGTAGGTGTTGCCGCGCTGTTAACAACGGTGGTCACGGCACCGGCTGTCGGTACAGTCGGGTTAATACATACCGACGTCACCGGATTGGTTTCACAAAGGCTAATGGTGGCCGGAATCGACGGATCGCTTAACTCCGCCGTGATCTCTAGTGACTCTCCAGAGCCCAGATTCACCGACGCGACACTAAACGCATTGATACTGGTTTCGAAAGGCACTTCTATAACGCCGTCAGCTGATGGCGTCGCTCCCAGTGCCACAACGTCAGGAACAAGCGGTGTCGAAGCTGAAAAGGTAAACGTGTTAACGCCCAGAATCGCTCCCGCTGGCGCGGCGTTGTCGCACGAAAAGCCGAGCGCAACATCTCTCGGTGCCACTAATGCGTCAGGCGTAAGTGTGACTACAAAGGTTTGAAACCCACCAATGGCAATATCAACGGGCTCATCAGGACTGCCAATAGGTGAGTTGGAGGCTGGATCGGTTGTCTGAAACGAAAAGTCGCCACTCACTGCCGGGTCTGCGGTAATTCGGCAGTTACTTCCCGCCTCAGTGCCCGCGTTAAGAATAGTGGCAAACAGCGTGGCCGGCGTGTCTATCTGCACCGAGCGCGAGTTCGGTAACACCGAAGCGACAACAACCGTATCTGCATACACCGGGAATGCAGCTAGCCCCAAGGTGGCGGCCAACGCGGTTGCTAACGAGGCAAAACGACTACTTTGATGTTTTTCCAACATTTTGTCTGGTACTTCCGGCTCTGCGGATCAGAGCGATGGTGTGCTTCAGTGCGGCAATTGGCAGGCTACACGCGATTTAATTGCTCATTTTACGGAGAGACATTCCCTCAAAACCAAACCGAATTCGCAGTTCTCGCCCTCGAACCTGAGCAAACCTCCGTTTAACTGCCGCAAAACAACTGCTGAACGACTGCTAAACGACAACTAGTGCTCAAAACTGGGCTTGTCTGACACTGCTATTTAACAGCATTCAGTCGGAAATCGTTATGCGCGGGATGTCTGGGTTTGTACCAAAGTCTAGAACAAACATGACAGTCTGCTAGGCGTTGATAACCTTGTGTACTTGTCGAAAAAGCAGTTTGCGTCATACTCGGCGGATGAAAATACTGCTTACTGGGTCCGCCGGTTTTATCGGCGCCGCAACGGCCAATGCCCTCCTCGACCGCGCTGATCAAGTGATCGGCGTAGACAATCTAAACGACTACTACGATGTCAGTTTGAAAGAAGCCCGACTTGCAAAATTGCAGGCGCGCAGCGGATTCGACTTTCACCGCGTGGATGTGGCGGACGGCGCCGCCCTTGATGAAATAATCGGACGGGAACAACCCGACCGAGTGGTACATCTCGCGGCCCAAGCTGGCGTTCGCTATTCGTTGGAGAACCCACATGCCTATGTAGAGGCAAACATTACAGGCTATGTGAATTTGCTCGAAAGCCTGCGCAAGCACGGCTGCGAACATTTGGTCTACGCCTCCACTAGCTCAGTGTATGGCGCTCACACCAATATGCCGTTCTCTGTAAACACCAGTGTGGATCACCCGGTTAGTCTCTATGCCGCCACTAAAAAGGCCAACGAGTTAATGGCCCACACCTACAGCCATCTTTTCAAATTGCCCACAACCGGACTGCGATTCTTCACGGTGTATGGTCCTTGGGGCCGGCCGGATATGGCGCTGTTCACCTTTGTCCGCAAAATTCTTAACCGTGAGCCCATCGACGTGTTCAATCACGGCAACCACACTCGAGACTTCACCTACATCGACGATATTGTCGAGGGCATCGTGCGAACCCTCGATACCGTTGCTACGGGCAACGCCGATTGGGATTCCAGTAAACCAGATCCAGCAAGCTCGGCGGCCCCCTACCGAATTCACAATATTGGCAGCAACAACCCAGTGCAGCTCGGACGCTATATCGAACACATCGAACAGGCCCTCGGCATTGAGGCCATTAAAAACTTTTTACCGATGCAGCCAGGCGACGTGCCTGACACAGCGGCAGATGTCAGCACTCTTATTCGCGACGTCGGCTATGCGCCATCAACCGATGTAGCCGTTGGTGTGCAAAACTTTGTTAACTGGTACAAGGAATACTATGAAATTTCCTAGCTTCGCAGAACGAGCTGAATTTATTGCAGCGTCTGCGCTAGTTGTTCTCACCTCACTGTCTGGCTGTGCAGCAGACGTTCTAAACGACGCAGGGCAAACCACACAACAACCAGCCCGCACTGCCACATCGTCTTCTAGCGCAGCAGCACCAAAAATTTCTTCGGCCATCATGCGCGAGGTCACCAAGACCTTATCTTCCGACGACTTCGACGGGCGCGCTCCAGGATCGGCTGGAGAAGCGAAGACTCTCGACTTGCTGACCACGCGATTTGCTGACGCCGGACTAGAACCCGGCAACAACGGCAGCTGGTTCCAAGATGTTCCATTGGTCGGCATCACTGCCCATAACGTCTCGCCAATGGTTGTCACTGGCGCCACAAACAGCCAGAGCTTTGCCTATGGCAGTGAAATGGTTATCGGCAGCTATCGCGAGACCGAGAAGATCAACATCACCGACAGCGATATCGTTTTTGTCGGCTATGGCATAAATGCTCCAGAGCGTAACTGGAACGACTACGCGGGCGTCGACGTGAAAGGCAAGACCGTGTTGATCATGGTCAACGATCCAGACTTTGGCACGGAGTCTCTAGACGGCCTGTTCGGCGGTCGCGCCATGACTTATTACGGGCGCTGGACCTATAAATACGAAGAAGCGGCTCGCCAGGGCGCGGCCGCTGCATTGATCATTCACGATACAGCCCCCGCAGCCTACGGCTGGAATGTCGTCGAATCGAGTTGGACCGGCCCACAGTTTTATGCCCAAAGTGCAAGCGGCGGCGCTGACCAAACCGAGGCAAACGGTTGGATACAAAAATCGGTTGCCACAAACATTGTCAGTGCCGGCGGACAAGATCTGCCAACGCTTATGCAAGCAGCAAAAAACCAGGGTTTTAAGGCTGTGCCGCTGCCGCTCAGGGTGTCAATGAGCTTTGACAACACGATCACCCGGCTGCAATCAAAAAATGTCCTGGGCATGTTGAAAGGCAAGTCACGTCCAGACGAGTATGTGGTGTACACCGCTCATTGGGATCACCTTGGCCGCTGCAAACCAGCACCAGACGGCGACAACATTTGTAACGGCGCGGTCGACAACGCAACCGGAACCGCCGCGCTGGTGGCCTTAGCCGACGCCCATGCCCGCGCGGGCGCCCCAGAACGAACACTGCTGTTTCTCGCAGTCACCGCCGAAGAATCCGGCTTGCTGGGTTCAAAATTCTACGCCGACAATCCTGTTTACCCACTCAGCCAAACTGTTGGCGGCGTCAACATGGACGCCTTTCTTATGGCAGGCCCGGCACGCGACGTGATTGTCGTTGGCAAAGGCAAATCTGAACTCGATAACTATCTCGACACCGCACTGGCCAGCGCCGATCGGGTGAGCAAAGCAGAGCCAACGCCAGAAAAAGGCTTCTACTACCGTTCAGACCATTTCAGCTTCGCCAAGCGCGGCGTGCCCATGATCTACTTTGAGGGCGGCGAAGATTTGCTCGAAGGGGGCTTAGCCGCCGGCGGCGCCGCTGCAAAAGACTATAGCGAGAACCGCTACCACGGCCCAAAAGACGAATTCGACGAGAACTGGGATTGGCGTGGAGTTATGGCGGATCTGGATGTTTATTACTCGGTTGCACGCGCACTGGCCACTACCAACGAATGGCCAAACTGGGTTGAAGGCGACGAGTTCAGAGCCATTCGAGACGCCAGCCGCACCAGCGAATAGTCTCGAAAAAAACGGGGACAGAATTAGCTCTGCCCCCCACCTTTCATGATCGCAACACCCGAGAGCTGGTTATTTCATGGAGCCAGACCTTATGGCCCAGTGAGTTTGGTATCGACAATCCAAGCCCCGAATGGCTTGCTCGAAACACTTTTCCAGGCATGCAGAACAACGCGGAAATCTGTAACAACACTCTGGGGATTATCGAGAGTTGGCTCGCTGATGCGTCGTAGATTGCACAAACCGTTGAGCCCAGTATCGCCGATATCACGGCCTACGAAGAACTCGGCCAGAGTCAGTCCAAATGCGCCAACTGCCTCGACTATTCCCGCTATCCCAACCTTTGTGCGAGGCTTGTTCGCATGGGCGAACTACCCGCTCACGACACAGCCCACAACATCTGGAACCAGCTGGGTGACATCACCAAATTCGGCAGAGGAATGGCCACAATCGCAAAAGCCAACAAAGCCGCTGCCGCCACACTAACGAAGGCAGTGGCGCTCTTCGCGTAAGTACTCGCACCATCAATCGCGCAGGACAATCAATGATCAGTCCATTAACCGCTGAGATTAGCCCAGGTGACTCGGCTAATCAGAAACACCGACCTGAATGCGCAACAACTGCAGTATTCGTGACGTTAGGGATTGCACCTCAAAGCTATCAATATTGCCACTAACCCGATTATTGGCCAGCGCAACAACTGCGTATTGGCCTTTCTCGGCCGACTCCAGAAACCATGCGTGCGTGAGCACTCGCTGACCGTCGTTGTCGAGCAAGCTGCCCCCCTTGTACCAAACGCGGTCCCAGTGATTGCGAATATCGGGCTGTGCCGCTGCTGCACCCAACGCATTATCAATCAGCTCAAAGCCCTCTGAGCTTCGCTCAAATCCCCGGAGCGACGCGAATGCATTGCAGACCGACAGTGCGCTGCCTTTCACAAAGGCATCAACCAAAAGTTCACTGTGGAAATAGGGGCCATTCAAAACCGGCCCCAAAGGAATCATTCGTTCTGTAACAAAAGCCCGTTGCTCCGCCTCGCTCGAACTGAGGTAGTCGAGCACTTCCGACAACGGGAACGATCGATACAAGGAAAACGCCTGACTAATCGACAACAACGGCAACATGTCGTTTGGTGAACTGTTGCCATATTCAGTGACGGTCGCATCCACCCTGTTGCGCCCAGCAAGCGCGTGCAAATGGTCCGTCGCAGAATTATCACTGATACCCAGCATGAGAGTGGCCATGTCCTGCACACTAAACAAGGTTCCTTCGGGCTCAGAATTAATCGCACCGCCCTGGGCTAACAAATTCGAATCGAGTGCGATGGACCGATCCATCGAGATCACTCCATCATCCACTGCCTTTGCAACGGCACCCAGCACCCAAATCTTGAATACACTCGCGAGCGCCCGAGGTATATCCGCATCGCGTTCGACCATCGCTTCGCACTGCCCGGCGCTATTGATCTTGGCAACCAACAGCGAGTTCTCGGCACCTAGCGCCATGTAATCAGTAACGGCCTGCTCCATGGTCAGATTTTGATCTCGCAAGAACTGCACCGTGCCGCCATAAGGCTGAACGGCAAAAGACGTGATCAACCCATCACCAGCGTACTGAGAATTCACCGTCACAAAGCCTAGCGGCGCACCCGGCTCGCCCGAGCCTAAAATCGCTCCGATACTGACCGGTGTACTAAACAACACATCCAGAAACTTGGCATTACTGTAACCCTCTGTACGCAATTGGTTGAACAAACTCTGCCAGTCCTGGGTTGTACCCACTGCGAAGCGGGCGTCGATCTCGGCACTACTGGTATCGGTCTGGGCGAGCTGTTCAAGAATCCACCGCGCTTGAGACGCGGCTTGACCATCTGGCAACGCAACAGACCCATCTGCTGCCGGCACCAGTTTCGGTTCGATGTCAGGTCCACCGCCGGCCATGGCTACACTGGTCGAGCCGCGAATAGCCCCGCTCGCATCACGAAATTCGACAAACAACCGTCGGCGGGCCGGATCAAGCGGAAGGGCCAGCTCGCTGGAGACAAACACCGCAAACGTCGGCGTACCGTCTGTGACAATATTCAGATCGACGCTTGCATCAGGCGCCGACAGGCACGCGCCGTCCACAGGATTGGTTTCGCAAACAAGCAATGCACCCTCAACCCCGGCTGGCGCGCGCGCCGCAACACTGAGGTTAGCCTCTGCCCCAACGTTAATCGTTGCTAACGACAGAAATCCAAGCTCTGACTCTTTGGGCAATTGCGCAATGCCATCAGCACTCGGAGTCAAAGCAATGGTCACAATATCTGGAACGGGCGTTGTACTCGCCGACAACAACAGGGTGTTTAAACCGACAAAACTGGTCGCTGACGTTTCGCCCGAGCAGCCGAACTCGAAGGCAACATCCGTTGGTGCGAGTTCTGCGTTGGGCGTTACTCCCACCAAAAATGTTTGCAGCTGACCCGCGGCAATATCGACCCGTTCATTGCGGTTGCCTGTAAGGGCATTGGTCGTCGGGTTTGTGGTTTGAAAAAAGGAGTCGGCATTGATGGCGGATGCCAGAGTAATGCCACAACCACTCACGGGGCTAGTACCGGCGTTAATGACCGTGGCAAAAAGGGTAGCGGTATCGCCGACCTGAACAGACCGACTACCAGGCAGAGTCGCTGATACCAGCACGGCCTGACTTGGCAACGCTGACGCGCCAGAAACAACAAATAACAAGACACCGGCCAAGCGCTGTTTCCAGCGACAAGGACTCGATAAGGCAAGAAGATCGTTAAGCATCGACGTTCCCTGGGTCAAACGAACGGTTTATACCTGCTTATATGCGTATCGAGCCGCTAAATAGGGTCAGCGCAGGTCACTGCCCGGTCGCTGTTCTGGCCCAGCTCTTCGCCTCCTCCGACCCAAGCCAATGCAGTGCGTTTTGCAGTAATCGGCGGTACGCCGGATTATCGTAGGCCAAGGGCCCGTCACCCACATCTGACACCACCACTGGCGATTTTTCAACCGCGTTCGCCCAGACAATCAGGTCACTGCCGGGGGGGTGCTGCCAACTCGCGCGCTCGGCCGCAGGTGCGAGTGGAGGTGGCGTAAAGTGCTCAGCGACAAAGGTATAGTCGCCACGCAGCAGCGGCTGCACATGAGGGCCATAGAGGTCAGTTTTCAGATAGAGCTCATCGGTTATCGCAAATCCGTCTGCAAGCCCAGCCAATACTGGGTGCTTGCCCTGGGGCTTTAGATCAATCGTCGCACTGGCCAATGGGCCATGCCCGCCGCGGTATCCGGAACCCGGAACCGTCTGCCCACGCAGCTCGCCGCCGGCCAACATAAACGACGACCCACTTATGTCTCGCCAAAGCGGCCAGTTAGCCCAGCTTACGGTCGCGTGATTAATCAGTAACAGTCCAACGCCACGCTTCAGCAAGCCTTCGATCGCCTGTGCGTATTGCGCATTTGGCGCTCCTCGGCCAGCGGAGTTGTCGTGGGGCAAATCCATACCGGGAATGCCACACATGTCATAAAAAAACACCACGTCGTAGCGCTTAGCGTCATCGCTAGCCAGCACTGTTTGGGCGGCGGGATGTTCAACAAGTGTGGTTTCTATGCCTTCGAACGAAGCACACATAGCCAAAAACGAACTGTGGTCATAGTCATGGCCTTTGCTGACCACCAATACCTTAATCACGCTAGGCACCCATATCGGTGAATTTCAGATTCAGCGCCAAGGTTCCCAACATGATGCCGGGCTGGTGTTCAAAGCCATTGTCCGCGGCATACTCCATTGCACCAAACCGATCAAACAGCGCGTCCCACGCGATCACCTGCTCTAGGCGCGACAGTTGCGCGCCAGGACAAACGCGAGGCCCTTGGGAAAACACCAGGTGCCGGGTAACGGCCTTACGCTCGATGTTAAGGTCAAACGGACACTCCCATTCTTCTGGGTCGACGTTGGCCGCCGCCCAGCGAAGATGCAACAGCGAGCCCTTGGGCACCTTAACGCCCTGAAACACCTCATCCTGACTGGTCACACGCGTCGACAACCCCTGGGTTGGAGAACGCATACGCATGGCCTCTTCAGTAAAGCCGCGTAGCCCTGAGCGATCTGCTTGCAGCTGTGCCCAGGTGTCCGGATGCTCACACAGTAGTTGAGCCTGTTCCGCTATGGCGTATTGAGTGGTTTCCAATCCGCCGATCATCATGGCGTAGACAATGCCGTTAATTTCAATATCGGTCAGCTTACGGTTGAGTGCCGAGTATTCGACATTGCACAGAAAGCTGATCATGTCGTCTTTTGGTGCACTCCGCCGATCAAGAATTGCTGTGGCCGTGTACTCCTGGAACTCCTGTAACGCCGTAAACTGCTCAGTGGTTTGCTCTTTGGTCATCTGATTGCGATGGCCTTTGCCGTACACAAATGCCGCTACCTGCGCGTTGCCCCAATCGGCGAGCTGAGGAATATCTTTGTGGGGAAACCCAAGAATATTTGCCATCACGATTTGCGGCAAAGGACGCGCAAAATCACGAACAAAGTCAATGGGCTCGCCGTCGATCGCTCGCTCCGCAAACCCATCAATAAGCCCGCTAGCGGCGGCCTCTATCATTGCCTGATGTCGAGCAGCACCCGGGCCCACCCAAGGGTCGGTTAACTCTTGGCGATGAGCTCGCCACAGTTCGTTATTCGGTCGCAGGCTGTTCATCGACACCATCATGGCGTTCACAAACTCCTGATCTTCAAGCGCCTGACCAGACGCTTGCATGGTTTCGAGCGCCAGAAACAGGGTTGGTGGAAACCGCACGGGGTCACGCACCACGAGTGCTACATCGTCGTACTTGCTCAAAATGAAGCCGTCACTACCCGGGCCGTAACCTTCCCCTTCCAAACGTTGTACCGGAGCCTGGTCATGCAAGATGGGATAGGCGTCGTACCAGTGTTCCTGAGCGCCAGCAGAGAACAGGTCAACGTCGCCTAATCCAACGGGGCACCGCATCGGACCCGAAAAGTGATTTGGGGTTTTAGCGGGGTCGCGCTCAGTAAGCTTCTCAGTCATCTCAAGGCCTCTCTATGATATTTGGCTGTCCCGGCTTACGCAGTTCATGCGCTCGACGCCAGCTCGAAAAGGCAGCAAGAATGTGTGGCGGGTCAGCGTGAATCTCGGTAAACCCACCATTCCACGCCCGCGTGTCGATGTAACAGGCGTCCACGTTGTCAGCGTGCAACTCACACGCCAGCTCAAACCCCATGTCTATCACGCGTTGTTTTTCGCCCACGTAGTCGTTCACCAACACACCGTGATGGTGATACCCCTCCTGCCCTTTGGCATACATATCCCGATAGATAGACGGCGTATCGTCATGCTGCTGGATGAATTGAATCATCATGTCACCGAGGTAACCGAACGCGTAAGAGACATCAGCCTCGGCATCGGTGCCTCGAAAACTGAAGCGGTCGGTTTTATGATGCGGCGCGACCACAAAAGGTCCGGCGCCAAACATGTTGGCCCAGCGATCGATGCTGGTCTCCAAGTCATTGACCAAATAGGCGATCTGAAAAAAATCGTAGCGATCAAGCATGTAACTCCCCCGTTTTAGTTCTCACTAATTCTCTGCCCCCGCCCAATATAACCACCATGCGAGAGCACTGGCAATTCACTAGGGCCCGCGGAGGCATTGGAATATCAAAGGCCAAAAGGCACACTTATTTGGAATTCGCTAGAGTCGCAGCCATGATCCAACCCAATGCCACTAGTCTGCCCAGCGGTCCGTTTTCTCCAGGGCAGACCCAAAGCACTTATTTTGCGCTCTATGCTGATGATTGCCTTTTGCACTTCGCACTAGACGAACTCACGCCCAAGCAACTCGAAGATCATGAGGCCAACATTGCACTCACCGCCATGCTGCAGGTTGCTCTTACCTTCATGGGGCGCGAGCAGGATCACGCGGCGTTGCACGACAAATTTTTGGATGCCCCGTGGGCGGAGACGCTTACCTTCTACAACGGTCACTTCAAAGCGCTATTCGACAATATTATCCCACCCACCAACTACCACTATTTCCCCCGCGAGGGGTTCTACGAGGCAATCGCCGACACCCACCTGCCAACGGAATTGCTCAGCCTGTACATGGTGAGCGGCAGCAACCTGGCCTTGCACGACAGCAGACAAGCCTGGGAGTTGTCGCAGAAAGTGAACTCGAAAATGCACTTCGCGGCCACGGCGCCCGCAGCAGGCATTCCAGTGCCAGAAACAACCGTACTAACCAAGGCAACATTGGCGAGCGCAGGACACGCCTTTTTCGAGCGCCACCCCGCCGGAGCGATACTGAAAATCCAGGGATTAGCCGGTTCTCGCAATGTTGCACCTGTGGCCTCTCTCGAACAAGCGCAAGCCTACGTCGATGAGTTTCCTGACGACCTGCAGGTCTTGCTGCAGCAGCAACTCGACACGTCAGAGTTTGTGGAAATGACCGTAGATTTAAACGTGCGCGACAGCGGGGTTGAAATTACCAACACCCGAAAAATTCTGTTTGCAGATGGACTTTGGGTAGGTAATTACCTGAGCCCTTCAGTAACGCTGTCAGCCCAGCAACGCAAAGTGTGCCTGCAAGTTGGCGACTACGTGCGCAAGCTTGGATACTGTGCACCCCAAGGTTTTAACTGCGGTATCGACTTTTTTGTTCGCGCAGATTCGCAGCCGTCAAACTCTCAGCCCACAAACTCTCAGCCCACGGTGGTTATTGAAATCAACGCTCGCTGGACGGGCGGCCTGTTCCCGGCGCAGCTGATCGATCGTCTCGGTGTGCACCATGAAGACTGTGTAGCGTTCATCGATATCATCAGCACTAAGGCGCTCCCCAAGTATCTCGATTTCATTCGCCACTATGGAACCAGTCAGACCTTCAGTGAACAGGGCTTTCGTATCGTGCCAATGGGTTTCAGCCCGTTCACCCAGACGCTAGATGGCATCGAGCGGATGTACGTCTGGCAGGTTATTGTCGGCAACTACGCGGAGTTTGCTCAGCAAAAGAATCAAGTGCTTGGCAGTACGGAACTGCCAACTGCCAACTTGATCACTCTCTAGTTGGCTACCGCCAGCGACCACTCATGTGTACCCAAGCGCCGTCGCTCGCTTTCAAACACTAAGCGCAGCCGGTAGTCGCCTGCGGCCAACTCTTTTAGCCCGGGAATCCGCTGCTTGCTCTTAAACCGTCCAGGCCGTCGGCTTTGCGAGTGAATCAGCTGTCGCGAAATTTGCACGCCATCGCGATACACCTCAACAAACTCTTCGATCTGCAGGGGCTGCGCACCCTGTGGCGCTGACAATGCAAAGCTGCCGTTGTAGCCAGCGGCCCGCGAGAGTCGGCCTGTGCGCTGCAGCTCGTGCACCGAAACTTTGGTTGCCCGCACCACATAGCTGCTTGACGTTGAACGTGGCACAGACGCCTGACGGGTTGGCTTTGTGCTGGTGGTTGTCGCTGTGCTGGTTGTCGCTGATTTTTTGGCGGCCACGGCTGTCGAGCCACCCGTCAAATTACGTGCCTCTGCCTCAGAAGCGATTGATGAGGCCGCTGCAGCAGATCCATCAACAGTTTGCCCTAAAACCGTTTCATCCCGACCCGACTCACTACCCGCTCGTCCGTTCGGCTGCGCGGGCCGAATCGACCCAGTCTCGGCGTCTGCCCCGGACTGTTCTTGAGTCGTCGTCACCGTTTGCTGCGGGGCGTCATCGTCGTCCCCTGTCGCAATGAGCACACTACTACCAACAAGCAACGCAGCCACCAAGCCAAACCCAACAGCCTTCTTCGGCGGCGGTAGCTGGATTTCAATGGAGGTTGCTGAGGTTGATGAATTTGCGCCCGCGGTCTGACCAGTCGTGGCATCACCGGCTCCAGAAATCTCCGTCGCCCCTACGCCCAAAGGGCTAACGGCCACTTTCACCGCGGAACGAGCGCCGCCGGCGATCGTGCTCGGATCATGGCCATCATCTTTGGCTTCACCCAACGCCACCTGTAAAGCCGTCGAAAATTCGGCGGCTGACTGGTATCGCTGATCGCTGTCTTTGGCCAAGGCTCGAATGACGGTTTGCTGCAACGCACGGGGCACCGAATTCGACATTTCTTTTAGGGAGCGCGGCTGAGTCTCGAGGTGGGCCCGCATCAATTCAAACTGGCTGTTGGCTTGAAACGGCAGCTTGCCCGTCAGCATCTCAAACAGCACCACACCCAGCGAGTAGAGATCAGTACGGCCGTCCACGGAGTGCCCCAGCACTTGCTCTGGCGCCATATAGGCGGGTGTGCCAAGAACACTGCCCGACTGCGTGATGCGCGTCTGATCAAGCAGATGGGCAATGCCAAAGTCGAGCACCTTCACCGTGTTGTGACCGTCCAGCATGAGATTGCCAGGCTTGATATCGCGATGGACCACTTTGTTATCGTGGGCGTAGCCCAGGCCCGCCAGCGCCTGGGATATGAGTCGTACGACCTCGGCCGCAGGCTGAGCGCCGTGATCCCGCAGCAGATCGCCAAACGGTTGACCGGAGATGTACTCCATCACCAGATACAGCGTGCCGTCGTGGGGGAAAAAGCGGAATACTGTGGCGATATTGCCGTGGGCAAGCCCAGCCAAAGTGCGGGCTTCAGCGCGAAACCGCATCGTCACTTCATCAAGCTCAGACAACTCTGGTCGGACACACTTTATGGCCACGCTGCGTTCAAGCTCGAGATCTCGAGCCCGGAACACTTCGCCCATACCACCGCCACCGAGGCGCTCCTCGATACGGTATTGATCGATTGTTGTGCCGATCTTCAATGAACCACGTGGCTTGCGCCGCTCCCGCCTGTATCAGTGTGCAGAGTATCAGTTTAGGCCTCAGTTTCAGACCCCAGACCCACTCACAACACTCACGGCTCAGAACACTCAGCCCTTAGAGGGCTGCACGGCCCCGCGCTGGTCTGGTACATTTATGGGTCTATAGAAGTAATCGAACAGACAGAAGAGCGCACCATGGCAGAAGCTTACAAACCCCTTGACCCGGAAACTATGCCGCGATCTCCCGGCATGACCTACCAAGAGTTGCTGGATCAAGACTCTCACGAGGTGCCCGATGTACTGCGCATGCAGTCGCCCAAGGACATGGGACTGCATGAGTTTTCGGTTGAACGCTATACAACAAAGGCATATCACGACAAAGAGGTAGAGCATGTATGGCGCAAGGTCTGGCAATTCACCTGTCGCGAGGAAGACATTCCCGAGGTGGGCGACCATTACCGCTACGACATCGCCGGCATGTCCTTTCTGGTGCTGCGCACCGAAACCGGGGAAATAAAAGCCTATCCAAACGCCTGCCTGCATCGGGGCCGCATGTTGAAGGAATTCGACGGCAACGCAGTGGAGCTGCGCTGCCCGTTCCACGGTTTCTGCTGGAAACTCGACGGCCAACTTAGTGACATCCCCGCCGGTTGGGACTTCCCGCAAATCAACCAGGACGACTTTTCCCTGCCTGCTATTCCAGTTGCGACTTGGGCCGGGTTTATTTTCATCAATCCCGACCAAAACTGCGCACCGTTCGACGACTTCATCAAAGACCTAGCGCCACAGTTCGAACGCTGGAACCTCGGCGGACTGTACAAGTCAGCCCACGTCTCCAAAGTCATGCCGTGCAACTGGAAAATCGCCCAAGAAGCCTTCTGCGAGGCCTACCACGTCAGTGGGACACACCCACAAATTCTGCGCAGCCTCGGCGACGTTAACAGTCAGGTCGATATCTGGGACAACTGCGCACGCGTTGTCACACCAGGCGCCACCCATAGCCCACTGCTTGACTACGACGTCAGCAACGATGACATGTTGCGCACCCTGATGGACGTGGATCACGACGCCGAGGTGCCTCAGGTGCCTGACGGCATGGGTATGCGTGAATTCATGGCCAGCCGCAGCCGCGATAACTTGCGCCCCATCGCCGGCGACCGGGTCGACACCTACTGCGACGCGGAGCTACTCGACAGCATCGACTACACGCTGTTCCCCAACTTCCACCCCTGGGGTGCCTTCAACGGCATCGTGTATCGATTCCGACCCAACGGCAACGATCATCGCAGCGCCATCATGGAGTGCATTCTGCTGTCGCCCTTTGAAGGCGAACGCCCAGCTCCCGCAGAGGTTCGCACGCTTGCCGAAGACGAGTCGTGGTCAAGCGCGCTGGGTTATCTGGGTAAAGTGTTTGATCAGGATTCGTTCAACATGCCCAAGGTGCAGTGGGGTTTAGAAACAACCTACCAAAAAGGCGTTGTGCTGTCGGGCTATCAAGAATCGAAGGTGCGCTGGATACACCAAAAGCTCACAGAATGGATAGGAGAGTAAGCCCATGGCCAGCATGACCCACCCCTTTGATCGCGACACGCTCTACCAGTGCGACGACAACGGCAATATCGTGCTAACCAGCGGTAACAGCGTCGGCGTTTTCACTCGCTGGGGCCAGCACATCTCCGGCGACATCAAGCAGGCTGATCCCCAGCTGTGCAACTGGGTCGGCAATAACCCGGACATGACCAAGGCCATAGTCCGTCCCGGCAAACCCACGGCAAAGCCAAACGACTAACCCTCGTGTTTCAGGGGTCAGAATTAATTCTGACCCCTGCCTCATTCCCGACGCACTCCCCCCTAAAGCCCACCAGCAATATACAAACACTGCCCCGTCACCCAGCTTGATGCATCGCTCGCCATAAACACCACGGCATTGCCAATATCGTCTGGTCGTCCCATTCGCCCCAGGGGCACGCGCATCTGTTTTTCGAGCGGCACGTCATCCGCAAAATTGGTCGATTGATTGAAATTCTCGGTGGGTATGGGCCCCGGCGCCACCGCGTTCACCCGAATCTTGGGCGCAAGCTCAATCGCCAAGGTCTGGGTCAAATTATTCACCGCTGCTTTCGACGCAGCGTAGGGCCCATTCTTAACCGAGGCACCAAGCGCTGCCCGGCTCGAGATATTGATCAGACTGCCCCGCTCCATGTGCTCCGCCGCAACCACGGCAGAGGCCCACACCGCCTTCAAATTCAAATCCATCTGGGCATCCCATTTGTCTTCGGGCGTGCGGGTGAGGTAGCGCGGCGTCGCATCTGGCAGGCCACCGGCATTGCTGACCCAGATATCGATTTTGCCCAGCTCCGCTTTGGTGCTTGCTCCCAGATGCTGCAGTTGGGTCATGTCAGTGACGTCCGTGGGAACCACCAATGCGCGTCGCCCCAGTGCCCGCACCTGCGCAGCCACAGCTTCTAGGTCGTCTTGGTTGCGGGCCGCGAGAGCAACGTCTGCGCCGGCTCTTGCGAGGCACAGCGCAATGCCTTCGCCGATGCCTTTGCCAGCACCAGTGACAACGGCAACCTGGCCTTCCAGGCTAAATGGGTTGATCGACATGATAACGAGCTCCTGCTGTCCTGATTTAGGGAAGGGTCTAGCGCTTCAGCGCCCCGCTGAGCATGGGGTCATTGTCGGGCCGAGCCATACTGAAGGCTTTCTCAAGCACGGCATATTCGTCGTACCCCATGCGGGTCAGAATTTGCATGGCCGCCGTATCTACCTTGCCGTCACGAATAAACTCATCATTGATATGAATGCCAACCACCTCGCCAAACACCATGCGGTAGCGATGCTCGCCACCGCGATGCTGCACGGCCATGCTCTGGGTGAACACACATTCCAGCGCAGCCGGTGCGGCGGCAACTCTGGGTGGCTTAACCCGCTGCGACGGCACCATCTCAAGACCTGAGCGCGGCACCTCACTTTCATCATTTGGCAAATGCGCTGAGGTTTCATTCATGGCATGACGCAAATCGTACGACACCAGATTGCACACAAACTCGCCGGTGGCGATGGCATTGCTCTCGGAATCTTTGCGACCTGAACCAAAGCGTGGACCTTTATCAGAAGGCACCAGTCCTGGCGTCGCGCTGAACATCACAATGTCAGGGCTGTCGGCCACGGCTTGGAAGTAGCTGTAGGGCGCCAGATTAACCGTGCCTGATGCAGACAGGGTGGTCACCCAGCCGATGGGACGCGGCGCGACCAGTGCTTTGAATGGATTAAACGGCAGGCCGGGTGTGCCGTTGGCTGAGCGGGGGTCGCTGTCGTAATACATGGGATGCTCCGCTAGCTAGAATGATTCTAGATTTATTTTATGCTTTAAATTCAATGGCTTGACGGTTTTTTGTAAGGTAGGGGTCAGAATAAATTCTGACCCCGTTTCCTGCGGGCGGCAACGCTAGTCCCGGGCCACACTCGACACAATGTGCTCGAACACTTCCCGGGCTGCTAAAGGAATTTTTGTGCCTGGCCCAAATACGGCTTTCACTCCGGTCTGCAACAAAAAGTCGTAGTCCTTGCGAGGAATAACACCACCAACAACCACCTGCACCTGGTGAGCACCCGCCCTGCGCAGCTCAACAATCAGCTCGGGTACCAGGGTGCCGTGGCCCGCCGCCTGAGAAGACACTCCGACAACGTGCACATTACTTTCAAGCGCTTGCTGGGCAACTTCCTGGGGCGTTGAAAACATCGGCGTCAGGTCAATTTCAAACCCCACGTCACCAAATGCACTGGCGATCACCTTGGCGCCTCGGTCGTGGCCATCCTGCCCCATCTTACACACCAGCATACTGGGTCGCCGGCCGTGCTCCGCGGCAAAGGCCTCTATATCAGCCTGCAACTGCAGCCACTCTTCGTCTTCCGAATAGGCGCTGCCATAAACACCGGTAACGGTTCGGGTTTGTGCGTTATAACGACCGTAGGCCTGCTCCAGCGCATAGGAGATTTCACCGCCGCTGGCGCGCAGGCGAGTCGCCGCAACCGCCAACGCCAGCAGGTTGCCCTCACCAGACTCTGCGGCTTCGGTTATGGCTTGCAGTGCGGCATTCACTTTCGCGTCATCGCGAGTTTTACGAATTTGGTCTAGGCGAGTGATCTGAGCGCTGCGAACGGCGGCATTATCGATGTCGAGACTCTCGACCTCAGCTTCACTCTCAAGCTCATACTTGTTCACGCCAACAATGACGTCTTCACCGCGGTCAATGCGGGCCTGCTTACGGGCAGCAGACTCTTCGATGCGCAGCTTGGGCACACCCGACTCGATGGCCTTTGCCATGCCACCCAGGTCTTCAACTTCTTCAATCAAGCTCCAGGCCCGATCAGCCAGGTCTTGGGTGAGGCTTTCCATCATGTAAGAGCCACCCCAAGGGTCAACCACATCCGTAATGCCGGTTTCTTCCTGAATCACCAGTTGGGTGTTGCGCGCAATGCGTGAGGAGAACTCGGTGGGTAGAGCAATCGCCTCATCAAGCGAGTTAGTGTGCAGCGATTGCGTACCGCCAAACACAGCAGCCATGGCCTCAATGGTTGTCCGCACCACATTGTTATAGGGGTCTTGCTCAGTCAACGACCAGCCAGACGTTTGGCTGTGCGTACGCAGCATCTTCGACTTGACGTTCCCAGGCTTAAATTCGTCAACGATCTTGGCCCATAACAGGCGTGCCGCGCGTAACTTGGCGATTTCCATGTAGAAGTTCATGGAGATGCCCCAGAAGAACGATAGCCTTGGGGCAAACTGGTCGATATTCAGGCCAGCAGCCAATGCGGTGCGAATATATTCTTTGCCGTCCGCCAAGGTATACGCCATCTCGAGTGCCGCATCCGCCCCGGCTTCCTGGATGTGATAGCCAGAAATTGAGATGGTGTTGAAGCGCGGCATGTTCTCGGTGGCGTAAGCAATGATGTCGCCCACGATGCGCATCGACGGCGCCGGTGGATAGATATAGGTGTTGCGCACCATAAACTCTTTCAGAATGTCGTTCTGAATGGTGCCAGCCAGCTCTTGGGTCGATACGCCCTGCTCTTCAGCGGCTACGATGTAACCGGCAAGCACCGGCAACACAGCACCGTTCATGGTCATTGATACGCTGACCTTATCGAGCGGTATGCCGTCGAACAAAATCTTCATGTCTTCGACAGAATCGATCGCCACACCCGCCTTGCCAACGTCGCCGGTGACTCTGGGGTGGTCGGAGTCGTAACCCCGGTGGGTTGCCAGATCAAAAGCAACCGACACGCCCTGGCCGCCAGCAGCAAGCGCCTGACGATAGAACGCGTTGGATTCTTCAGCGGTAGAAAAGCCGGCGTACTGCCGAATCGTCCAGGGACGTCCTGCGTACATCGTCGCCTGCGGACCGCGAACAAAAGGTTCGATGCCCGGCAGCGTATCGGCGTAGGGTAAATCTTTGATGTCCGCTGCGGTGTACAGCGGTTTGAGGGTCAGACCTTCAGGGGTGTGGGTTGCCAGTGACTCTGGGCCCTCTCCTTTGGTCGCCTTATCAGCAAGCGCACGCCAGTCTGCAAGATCGGCAGCCGGCGGCGCGTAATCGTCCTTCTTATCGCTCACTCAAATAGACTTAGGCGAGCTTCTTCATCACGTCGCCAAACAGATCATCGTCTGACAGCAACGTCTTTGGTGTCGCCAGCGGCTTGGAGATCCAGGTGACGTTGATGAGGTGCTTCCAGTTGATGTTTTCGTTGGTGGAGTTACCTCCCCAAGAACCGCAACCCAGCGAGAAGGTTTGGCGCATGCCGTTCCACAGGTTACCGCTGTTAGATGCCGCTTGTGGCTGGTTAACCATCACTCGCGATGTCTTGGTGCGGAAGCCCATCTTCAGAATGTTCTCTTCTGAAGTGGAGTACAGACCACAGGAGTGACCCATGCCTTGGTATTCCTGAATACGGTTTGTTAGTTCGATGGCGGCATCGATGTCTTTCACTTTGTAGAACGCCATGATCACGGACAGCTTTTCACCCGAGTAAGGGTGATCAGGGCCCGTGCCCGTTTCTGGCATGATGATGAACAGACGGTCGTCTGGAATGTCGACACCCGCCATCTTGCACAGCACCTGGGGCGCCAGTACTACGGCTTTGGTATTCAAGTGACCGTGCTCGTCCCACAGTACTTTGGCAATCTTCTCGTAATCGCCTTCTTTAGCCACATAACCGCCTTGGGCGATCAGCTTCTCAACCATGGCGTCGTACACTGACTCAATCACGATGACCGAGTTGTCTGAAGAACAGGAGGCCGCGAGGTCGAGGGTTTTAGAGATGCGGATTTTCTCGGCCGCATCGTCAAGATCAGCGGTTTCGTCAACCGTGATAACCGCGTTGCCCGCGCCCACACCCAGAGCAGGCGTGCCGCTGGAGTAGGCCGCTTTAACCATGCCAGCACCGCCGGTAGCCAAAATCAGGTCACACTGCTTCATCAACTCTTCAGTGCGCTCGATGCTAACGGTGCCGACGTCTTGAACCAGGTCAGCCGGCGCGCCCAGCGCGGTAAGCGCCGCGCGCATATTGTCGATGATCATGCGGTTGGTGAGCTTCGCACGCGGGTGAGGTGCGATAACAATCGCATTGCGCCCTTTCACCGCATTGATGGCCTTAATAACAGGCGTGGCTTCCGGGTTAGTCGACGGCGACAGTGCCCCCACAACACCCACAGGCTTGGCAATCTTGATGATGTTGCGTTCGGTGTCTTCTTCCAGAATGCCCACCGAGACGTCATCAATGATGTCCATCAAAGCCGCACGGGTTTTGGTGTTGATCTTAAGAAACTTACCGTTGTAGTCGCCAAGCTGAGTTTCTTCCAGCGTGTGGCGGGCAATCTCTTCAGCAACGCCGGGCTGACAGCAGCTCCAGACCATGCCGCGGATAAGTTCGTCGACTTGCTCCTGGGAGTAGTCTTCGATTTGCGCCTGGGCGGCTCTCGCACGAGCCATGATGGCGGCCATTTCCTGCGCGTCTGCGCTTGCACTGTTGATATCTACGGCTTCAGCCATGGCAAAACTCCTTGGAATACTTCAGGTGACAACTAGGAAATATAACACCAATAACGGGAACTGGGTATTTGTGTAACTCGTTACAGATATTGAACTGGGTGTGCAGAAGAACAGGAGAGGCGCTGCGCGCAGCCGAAGGGGGCAGAATAAATTCTGACCCCGGGCTCACATCTCCTTTCGGGGTCAGAATTTATTCTGACCCCCGCCTTCACCCCAATTCCGCGCTAATATCGGCTTAGGAGAACACATCAAGGGGAGCCACCATGCCATCCAACCAACAGATCCACACCGCCATTGCCAAGCAAGAAATCATCGAGCTACGCAATCTTTATGCCCGCGCCACCGACGCCATTGGCCGCAATACGCCCGAGGGCATCGCTGAAGGCCGCGCGATCTATCACCGCATATTTACGGCCGACGCAACGCTTGGTGCCGCGGGAATCGATCCAGTCACCGGCCCCGACGCCTGGGTCGACGTGGTCGAAGGTGCGCTGAAAACCTACAACGGCACCCAGCATCTGATTGGCTCACACGTGGTAGAAATAGAGAATCTGCCCGACGCCAGCGGCAACAATGGCACCGCCCGCATGAGCAGCTACCTGCAGGCCTGGCATTCAACAGCCGAGCACAGCCTGTACATGTTCATCGGCACCTACCACGACACCTGCATTCAAACCGCCGAGCGCGGCTGGCAAATTGCGACCATGCATCTGGAGAACACCGCGGATGAGGTGCGTACCATCACACCACGCAAAGGCGGACTGAGTTCAGTCACAAAAAAGTCGAGCTAGTTATCGCGCGGTCGCAGCACCGCGTAATCCCCCTCAAAGGTTGCCGCGGGCTTACCGCCACTGGCAATCGTTGAGGTTAAGGTGAACCGCGCCTTGCCGGTTTCAGCCAAGGTATCCAGCGCTCCCACCTGCTCACCAAAATCACAGACCGCCACAATGCGCTCGCGTGCCGGCCGGGAATAACTGATACGTCCGTCAGCCAAAACAATGGAGCCCTCGAGTTCACGCAACTTCAACTGCAGATGCACCATTGACCAACCGCAGAGTGCGTTGATGGCATAGAGGCTGCCAGCAAAGCCTGTGCCGTGCAGGTTGATGTTCGGCTCAAGCTCTGCGGCAACAGTGAGCACATCATTTTCGAACGACACCAGCTCAACCGCCATCGCTTTGGACAGCGGAATTTGCTCGTACCAGGTGGTTGTTAGTTCGTCACAAAGCACAGCAATACGTGATTCAGAATTCAATTGACTAGCGCCTCCCCGCCTTTAACTACCGCTATTTTACTGTGATCTTGCAACACGCGAACGTCTGCCAGCGGATCACCGTCAACAATCAGCACATCAGCCAGACTGCCCGGTGCAAGCGTGCCGCGCCCGCCCGAGGGGTCGGCCGACAGACCGCCGTTGCGCGTGGCACACAGCAACGCCTCGCCCGGTCGCATATCAAAATAGTCGACGAAGAATTCAATGTCTTGAGCATAGGTTCCGTGCGGGGCAATGCTGATGCCGTAGTCACCGCCAATAACTAGCTTCACGTCTGCAGCGCGGAGTTTTTGCATGGCGATCTGGGATGCTTCGAGTTCAGCCTGGTAGCCCTGATCAATCACCGTCTGGCGCTTAACACCAATGCTTTCGCACTTCTCCAGATAGTTGATCTCCCAGGCAATCGCCGGGCTGACAAACACCTGATCGTTCACACCCGCAAGCAGTTCTACCGCTTCGTCATCCACGTAGTTGGCGTGACCAATCAGTTCGACACCCGCCCGAACCGCCTGCTTCACAGCGTCTGCCGAGCGCGCATGACAGGCCACTCGCAGCCGTCGTCGCTTGGCTTCGTCAACCACCGCATGCACTTCTTCATCGGTAAACGCCAACTCACCCGGTGGGTTGACCGGATTAATCGCTTCGCCGTCGATAAATATCTTCACGATATCGACCCCCAACTTGCGCTGCTCACGCACGGCCTGACGCAACGCCCAGGGCCCATCAGCGATCTGACTGAGCGCCCCTTTAGAATCCACATTACTCGCCGTTGCACCAAGGTCTTGTCCTGCTGCAAGCAACCGCGGACCTTCGATCTTGCCGCTGGCGATGGCTGCGCGTAACGCCACATCAATGCTAAACGTGGACCCAAAACTGACCGCAGAGGTGAACCCACTGCGCAGCATGAGTTTGGCGTTATTCACTGCGGTGATGGTCGCGTCTTCAACACTGACATCGCCGATCGCAAAGGGTGAGCTGTCGGCAAACGACAGATGGGCGTGCCCCTCAGTCATGCCAGGCATCACAAACTTGCCAGCAACGTCCTGCACCACAGCCATCGCGGAGGAAGCGCGTGGCGCCGCTTCAGGCAACTGTGCAAATGGCCCCGCAAAACGCACTTTGTCGCCTTCAATCCATAACGCCGCGTTATCCACGGCATTCTCGTCAAGCGCAGTAAACAGACGCGCATTAGTTAACACCGTGCTGTGCGCAACCATCAGGAAAAGAATGCCTCTTTTTTCTCTCCGTTGGGTCCGTAAACCGGCTCGCCACGCTCAACCAGATACGCCTGGTTAACGCTCTCTTTGATACCCGCATCAGCCAGCAACTCAACCATTTTTGCGTAGTTTGGGTGCTTGAAATGCGCGGCAAGCGTATCGCTGTCATCCCAGAGTTCGTAAACCTGTACCCGCGTTGGCACCGACGGATCCGCCGCAAAGCAATAGTCTTTGCAACCTGCTTCTTCGACCCGTGTTGCCATTTGCACATCGCGAGTTAGCTCAACCGCTTTGTCGCGGGCCGCCTCAGTTTCAAACTCAAGTGCTGCTACTACAATAATCAATTTGGTATCTCCCCTGGAATGTCATTCAGAACGTATATCGCTGCGTGTCCAGCGATGATGTGAGGGCCCCTCCGGCCCACGCTTTTCGCCAGCGTGCTCAGGGTAAACAGACGCGGTGTATAGATCCCCGTGCGCATCCACAGCCAACTGGTGAATATAAATAGCGATGTCATCGACGCGACGCAGTTCTACACCGCTCTCATCGAGCACCACCAGATTACTCATCTTGTCGCTGGCGTAAATCTTCTCACCATAGGTCGCAATGCTCAGCGGCGTAATGTGAGTCCATTCGTCAATGTAATCGCCATCCGCGCTGAGAATTTGGATGCGATGTTCGCAGCCCTCGTCAACTGACGTACGCTGGGGTGCGATTTGCCCAGGCAGAGTCATGTAGTCGTGAAAATTACCGCCGCACAGGTCTGCAACCAGCAACCGCCCTTGTGAATCTTCAGCAAGCGCATGGGGAGTATTGAACTGGCCAGGGCCGCGACCCCAGCCGCCAACCGATTTTATAAAGGTGCCGTCAGGGGCAAACCACACGAGTCGTGAATTCCAGTAACCATCAGCAACCACAATGTTGCCGTTTGACTGCTGCACCACCGCTGTTGGGCCGTTGAAGTGACGCTCGTCGCAACCCCACTCACCAAAGGTGCCCAAGGTCAGCAGTAGCTCGCCGTTGGGATGGTATTTCTTCACCGTGTGGCCGTCACGATCCGTCGTCCAGAACATGCCGTCACTTTCGATGTACAGCGTGTGGGCACCAAGCGCAAAGCCCGGCTCATCTGAGGGGCCCCATTTACCAAGATAGGTACCGTCACGATCGAACATGGAAATGCTGCTCTTACCCATCTTCTGGCTCATCGCCAGCGGGTGCGCCGCCCAGTGTTCGATATCCCGGGTAAACAGATAGATCACCCCCTGTTGGTCAACAGCAACCCCAGAACCCATCTCAAACTGCATGTCGGCAGGGTAACGGGGCCAATCTGGGGCTAGCTTGTAACCGTCTCGCGGATCGAGGCTTGCGGTGTTGTTTTCTACGTCGTGGTCAATGCACATGACTCGATTGTAGACGAAACCCTGGCGGTTTTTTCACCCGCTAGCCTTTTGCAAGTTGCAGCACCGAATCGCTGCAGATCACCGCATCTTCGTAGACATAGCGTTCGTGGTTACGCGTGACAACCTGGGTGTCATACACATAGTTGACCAGCAGGCCGTGTGACTCAGCGAGCCCTTTGGCTGAACGATCTCCCAGCCAGTTCACTCGATCCAATCGAGCGCCGTTGCGTAAGTGAAAACGAGAGACCGGGTCGAGGGGCTGACCGCCGGATTTTGCAGACACCATGTAGTGCGCACACAGCCGCTTCAACAACGGCTCCATCTGCTCACATTGCACCGCATCGCTCGGCCATGTGACCTCGCCTTCACGGCGAAGCAACTCAAGCAGTTCTTGCTCAGGAGCCGACAGCTGGGGTAAATCGCTCGCACCTTCAGCCGTTGCCAGCCATTTGCCAAACCCGGGCACCGGTGACAACGTGGCAAAGGTTTTAATCTGCGGCAGATCGGCGCTGATCTGTTCAACCACCTGCTTGATCAGCAGATCGCCAAAAGCGATACCCCGCAGGCCCAACTGACAATTGCTGATCGAGTAGAAGATGGCGGTGTTGGCATCTGTCTCGTCAATAGGCGGCGTTTCACTGCGAATGATGTCGTCCACTGAGGAGGACATCTGATCAACCAGCGCCACCTGAACAAAAATAATCGGCTCATGAGGCAGAGCAGGATGGAAAAAAGCATAGCAGCGGCGCCCGGTTGAGACCCGTTTGCGCAGGTCATCCCAACCAGAAATTTTGTGCACGGCTTCGTAGTTCATCAGGCGTTCGAGCACAAAGGCGGGTGTTTCCCAACTGATGCGTTCCAACGACAGAAAGCCGCGATTAAACCAGGCCGAAAACAGCACCTGCAGATCACTGTCGACCGCCTTCAGCGCTTTGTGCTCGCGCAACAGTCCGAGCAAGTCTGCACGCATTTGCACTAACCGAGCGGTGCCGCCCGGGGTCATGTTGAAAATCTCGAACAGGGCTCTGCGGTTTGGCGCACTCGCCGCATTGAGCTTCTGGACGTTCAGCGGGTTAGGGTCCAGCTGGTAGTTTGCGATTGCAGCAGCGAGCTTGTCCGCGTCGGCACGAAAGGCTTCAAGCAAATAGTTAAAGAAGACAAGCTTACCTTCGGTGTCAAAACCTTCGTACTCATCGAGCAGTTCGTTAGCGAGCTTCAGCATGCTCGACTCGTCTTTCAACCGCAGCAGACTGCGCAGCTGCTCCTGCCACTCAAGACGGTTGATGGGGGTTACCTTGGCAACCAACTTACCAGACCTTCCAGCCTTAGTGTTCATCCCCGAAGTAACCGATTGCAAGAACTGCCGCAACGCCATTTGCTTCTCTCACTGTATTTCAGGCGTAAAGACTACAGAGTAAAAGCCGCCAGAAAGTGAGAGCATTAACGACTGTTGCAAGGGCAATGTAACCAGTCGCCCCCGCAGTAAAGGAAGCAACGATGACAAAGACAACATTAGGACAAACAAGCTCACGCGATGCGATTCGCGTGATCGATCTGACCACTGGCCCTGCCGGTGGCCTGGTCACCATGATGCTTGCCGACTTTGGTGCGCAAGTGCTGTTAATCAACAAGCCTGAGGGGCCAGACCCACTGGCTGCTCTCCCTGCTGCCCCCATGTGGCAACGCGGCAAACACAGCACAACCCTCGACCTGCAAAGCGCTGCTGGATTGGAACGGTTACACACTCTCTGTGCCGGCGCTGATGTACTGGTATGCAACTGGCGGGTCAATGCGCTCAAATCGAAAGGACTCGACGGTAAAAGTCTGGCCGTGCGTCACCCCCACCTGGTGTTCTGCCACATCAGCGGCTATGGCGCGACAGGCCCACTGGCCAACGTGCCCGCCTACGAACACAGCGTTGCCGCCCTCACTGGCCGCATGCAACTGTTCCAGGGGTTGGTCGATCGAACCGGGCCAGTGTTTTCTGCACTTCAGGTTGGCATTCACGCCTGCGCCCAGTCCGCCACCACCGGCATTCTTGCCGCGCTGCTGACACGCGAAACCAACGGCGCAGGCCGCTGTGTCGACACCAGCCTGCTGCAGGGGTTACTCGCCTATGAACAGGGCACGATGCTGGGCCAGCAGTATCGCGAAACACACCCCACTACCTTTGCCCCCATGCCGCCGGTTGAACATGAGCCACCCATGCCCAGCCTTTATTACCACCCAGCTCAGGCCGGTGACGGGCGCTGGATGCAGTTTGGCAACCTGCTGCCACACCTGTTTGATAACTTTCTCGTTACCACTGATTTGATCGACATCGTTGCCGACCCCGATTTCAACGCCAAACAGTTACTCCTGCCCCCTGAAAAACACGAGGCGTTTCGCGAGCGCATGCTCAAGCGCATTCAGGAACGCAGTGCTGACGACTGGATGACCGACATCATTGACAACGGCAGCGTGGTCGCAACGCCCTATCAAACGACTCAACAAGCACTGCGCGATCCCGACGTGGTCGCCAACGGCCACGCGTTTGCCACCCCTGACGGGGGCGTACAGCTTGGTCCCGTCGCCCGACTGACTAAAACACCAGCACAACCCGGTGGCGCCATAAAACCCGACACCACACTGGCGAACGACTGGGCGGCATCACCACGGCCAGCACCCACCTCCGCTCGCTCGAAAGCCCTGCCTTTGGCGGGGGTAAAGGTCCTCGAGATCGCCACCATCATCGCCGCACCCTTTGGCGCATCACTGCTTGCCGACCTTGGCGCAGAAGTTATCAAGGTGGAACAGATCGGTGGCGACCCCTATCGCGGTATGTTGCTCGGCGTGGGGTCGTCGCGAGTTAATGCGGGCAAACGCAGCATTAGCCTGAATCTGAAATCAGAAGCTGGCAAAAAAATTGTGCTGGATTTAGCGAAAAACGCAGATGTGCTCATTCACAACTACCGTCCGGGTGTGCCAGAACGACTGGGCATCGGCTACGACACCATTGCCGCCAGCAATCCCGACATTGTCTACTTACAGAGCAACGGCTACGGCCCTGATGGACCCGGTGCCCAGCGCCCCAGCACCCACCCCATTCCGGGTGCCGCTATGGGTGGCGTGCTGTATCAGATGGGTGAGCGGGTACCGAGTGACGTGCAAGACATGGACAGCCTGCGCCTGTGGACACGGCGCCTGATGCGCGCCAATGAGGTGAACCCCGACCCGAACACTGCACTCGTGGTTGCAACCTCTGCGATGCTTGGCCTCGTAGCCCGCGCACGCACCGGAACCGGCCAACGTATTCTCATGGACATGTTTGGCGCCAATGCGTACGCCAACGCAGACGACTTTCTCAGTTACCCCGGCAAGCCCCCTCGAGCCATGCCTGATGAAGAACTGCTCGGGCTGTCTGCAACCTATCGTTTGTATTGTTGCGCCGATCAACACTGGGTGTTTCTTGCGCTAACCGGCGCGGGGGAACGTGCGCGTTTTTGCGCGGCACTCGCACGTGTTGGCCTGCAAGGCCCAGATGAACAGGCACTCGCCGGTGACAGCGAGCCTCTTCTCCCAACCCTCACAACATTGTTCTCCAGTAAATCCGCGGCGTTCTGGGAAGAGCTGTTTGTGGCTCACGATGTGGCCTGCCTGCAAGCCGACGCCACTCAGCCAAACGATTACTGGCTAGATCACCCGCAAGCTAAGGCCAATCATTTCACTGGTGTGACCAGCCATCCTGCATGGGGAGAGTATCGCCGCCACGGTCCAATGGTTACCTTTGACGGCGTGTCGACAACCTACCCCGCACCACCTCTCGCGGGGCAGCACAACGCCGAAGTGCTGAGCGAGCTAGGCTATGACACTGAAGCAATCAGCAGCCTGCTGGAACAGAATGTGATCTGGAACGAATAGACTAGCAGCGGCTCTTTGCTGCACCCACACACCGTTAGCGCGTAAACACCAGTTTTACAGCCTCATCACACATCAGCTCGTGGGCGCTCTCAAAGGGCAGTTCACGGGTGATAATTTTGCCTGGATCGAGACCGCAGCGAGTGCACTCTAGTGCGTCATGAAGTGCGCCTCGCGCATGCACTCGACTGAGCTCCCAACTAACGCCTTTCATGTACATCTCCCGAAATGGCAGGGACACACCCGCATCATCACCAGCAGGGACAGAAGACACGCTAATGCAATGACCGCACGCCGCCGTGCTACGTAACGCAAACGCCAGGCCCTCAGCGCTGATCGCGGCATCAACCACAATCGGAAACTGTTCATCAAGCCGCTCAACGTCGGCAACGTCACAGTCAACAACTTCCGCGCCGAGACTAAGCGCCAACGCCAGTCGCACAGGTGAGTTGTCGCAATACACCACCCGCTCTGAGTGCCGCGCAAGAGCAGCCTGAACCGCATACAGACCAACACTCTGAGCGAGCCCACCGACCACAAGAACCGGCGCGCCGGGCGTCGCCTGAAGTCGTTTCGCCACGGTACGAAAGCCATCCACCGCGTTGTCTGACAATGCAGCCGCCGCAGTCAGCGACAGCGAGGGCGGAATTTTCACCAGCATCGCGTCGGCATAGGGCACCAGCACTGCATCAGATAGACCACCACCCCACTCCTTGCCAGAGCTGTGAGCGAGCCCGAACGCGGAATAAGCGGGCACCGCCGAACAGGCGTTGGTCAACCCAGCCAAACAGAACGGGCAAGCCCCGCAGTTGATTTGAAACGGCACAATGACCCGATCACCGGGCTCAACGCCTGTGACCTCGCTGCCCACAGCCAGCACTTCGCCAGCAATTTCATGGCCAAACGCAAACTCACCCGGCATTGGAAATGCACCCAGTGCAAGGTAAAGGTCGAGATCGCATCGCGTCACGGCCAGAGGCCGAACAATAGCCTCACCAGCAGCTGTGATGCGCGGCGCCGCTACTTCCCGCCATTCAAATTCACGAGGCGATACAAACATCAGTTGTTGCATGGTCGGGGATAATTGAAAACGCTCACTCATTGCCTGCAGCCCTAAACTTTGAAACCAAAAACGAACCTCAAAGCTACTTATCGAGCGGGCGCTGTGACAAACTGATTTAGCGCTTAATTAGTGAATTTATTTCATCAATTGAAGGCGCCGCCAGCGAACCACCTAAACCACCCAGAGCACCAACCAATGACTGGCCAGCGTCTACCATCGTTTAAGACACTCAAAACCTTTGCGACCGCGGCCCGACTCGAGAATTTCAAAGCGGCCGCCAGTGAGTTACATGTCAGCCCATCTGCGATCAGTCATCAGATCAAAGTACTGGAAGACTGGCTAGGCGTCAGACTCTTCGAACGCACCACTCGTCAAGTGAGCATCACACCAGCCGGCGCTCGGCTAAGCCGAAAGCTGCAGCGACAATTCCAGGCCATCGATGATTCACTGCAAGGCGCTCGCGCCAAGTTTACCGAACGCACACTGCGCATCAGCGCATTGCCGTTGTTTACTGATACCTGGCTGTTACCAAAGCTCGCAAGCTTCGAGGCAAATCATCCCGGTATAAACATCGAACTAGATACGTTAAACCGAGTTGCCGACCTCGATACAGACAACATCGATATCGGCATTCGCAATACCCGCATACGTCAACCAGGGCTCGTCCACAAAAAGCTAATCGACCTGCAAGTCGTGCCTCTTTGCAGCCCAGAACTGGCCAGCACACTCACTCCCAAAGGCCTGTTGCAGCAAACGCTAATCGTTCATGGCGGACGTCCAGATGGCTGGCGGTGGTGGTTGCGCCAACAAGGCGTGGACGCCTGGCCACCCAAGAAACTGCTGACGCTCGATACCATTGGGAGTGCAATCACAGCAGCGTCCAGAGGCACCGGTGTCTTGCAGGGACTCGCGCCATTTATCTGGGAGACCCCAGGCATCGAACAGCTGCACAACCCGGTGAATGCGCCCCTGATCAGCGGCGGCAGCTATACACTGGTCTATCGAAAAAAGGATCAGTCAACGCCGCAAATCAAGGCGTTTGCCGATTGGTTACAGGCCGAACTCAAGACTGACTACCATCGGTTAATCAGCCTTGGCTCCCCCATGCCTTAGACGATTGACGCCGCTCTATCGAGCACCTAACAAGTCGCCAACCGCACCAGCCGTTTCTATGTTTAGCTGCCCTGCAAGACCTGCCGCCCGATGCTGGCCAATCTCTTGCATTTTCGGCTTCTGCAGCATTTCCAGCATGGCCCCTCTAGAAGGGAACATGACAATAGCAATCTTGTCCCACAGCTCTTCTACCTCACCCAGCATCAGGCGTTCAATATTTGCATCAAACTTGGGACTGCCACCGACTTCGTCGATCAGCTTTACAACTTCGCGCGCGTACAGGCCATACGCCTGTATGCCGGTCAAATCGGTCTCGCGCCCGTCCTCATACACGGCCTTGTCTTTAAATTTCAACAGGTTAACCATGCATATAGGACCATCAGGCCCGGGCTGCATAAAACCTGCAAGCTGTTCGGCATTGGGTTCAATGGCATTTTTTACATTCAAGATATTTTCCTCAAAATTAGTCGAATAGTGAAACGCTTAGATCGGGTTGGCTAAGCAAAAATCAACAACTACCTGAGCAAACTCTTCGCCAGCCTCCTCCTGTAAAAAGTGACCGACGCCTTTCAAGGTGGCGTGCTTCTGGCCCTGTGCGCCGGGCACCGTCTCTTGAAAACGCACATGACCACCGGCTGTCACTGGGTCGCTATCGGTGAAGGACGTCAAAAACGGCTTGTTAAATTTTTCAAGAATTTTCCACGCAGCACGGTTATCTGCAATGGCAGGATCGTCCGGAAAAATCGGCACCAACGACGGAAACTGACGAGCGGCCTGCAGATATTCTTCCGCCGGAAACGGCGCGTCGTAGGCCTTTCGCAATGATTCAGCAATGTCACCACCAGAGCTCATAGCCACTACATTGCTCACCTTAAGGTCAGGGTAACTATCACAGTGCTTAATCCAGTACATGAACCCAGCCCCGTTCTCGTTCTCACGCAGCTTTGCACCCATCTCAGGGACCGGCAGCGCCGGAATGCTGTCGAACATGGCACGCATCGGGCCAGCCATCTCATCAGGTGTGTCTTTCGCGTCGGGTAGACCGGTGTTCGCAACAACAACCCGCGCAAACCGATCGACGTTGGCGGTTACCACCCGCAACCCCAGCAAACCACCCCAATCCTGACAGACCAGCGTGATGTTGTTGAGCCCCAAACCCAGCACAAAGCGTTCGAGCCAGCCCACGTGATTGGCGTAGGTGTAATCGCTACGCTGGATAGGCTTATCTGATTTCCCAAAACCCACAAGATCAGGGCAGATCACGCGATAGCCCGCAGCCGTTAGGGGTGGAATCATCTTGCGATAAAGATAACTCCACATTGGCTGGCCGTGCATGCACAGCAGCACCTCGCCATCAGCCGGCCCTTCATCAAGGTAGTGCATACGCAACTCACCGCCGTCACCGTCGTCGATCTGCAGGTAGTTAGGCTCGAACGGGTAACCATCCAGGTTCTCAAAACGCTCATCGGGAGTTCGCAGGGTTTTCATAACTATTCTATCGCTCTTGTTGGTGTTAATTCGGCCAGTAAATGTAGTCGTCACCCGCTTCGAGCGGCTGACCACCGTGCTTGTCGATGCTCTGAGCTGATTCCCAGACACTGGGCCACATGGGCTCGGCCTGATGGGAGTTGTGCTCATCCAGCAACGCCTCCAGTTGGGCAACCCTGAGTTGATTTTGTTCCGCCAGGTTTAGTTGTTCCGTCGGGTCTGTGGCAAGGTTAAACAGCCAGCGTTTATCCGGCCGATCAGACCGAATGAGCTTCCAGTCTTCATGGCGCACTGTCTGTTGATAACCTTCCCGCCAGAACAGGGTCTCGTGGGGCGTGCCCGTTTGCTGTGCAGTATCTCGGTTTGAGCTGACAAAGGGCAGCAGGTTAACGCCATCAATCTCAGGCTGTGCATGTGGCGCACCGGCTGCGGCGGTGATGGTTGGCAGCAGATCAATGTGATGCACGGGCGCATCGAGCACAGTGCCGGGCGCGATACGAGCGGGCCACTTCGCCATAAAGGGTACATGGGTTCCACCTTCAAAATGAGTCAGCTTCCAGCCACGATAGGGCTTATTAATATCTGACAGCGCAATGTAGCCTGCCCCACCATTGTCACTGGTGAACACAATCATGGTGTTGTCAGAAAGGCCATTGGCTTCAAGTGACTCGGTAATCTTCTGCACGCTGCGATCGAGCGAGCGAATCATGGCGGCATACACACGCAGCGTGTGGTCCTCGATGTGACTTAGCGCCTCGTAGTCCGAGCGCAGGGCCTGCAACGGGTTATGAATGCCCCAGTGCGCTAGATACAAAAAGAACGGCCGGTTGCGATTCTGTTCGATCACTTTCACCGCTTCGTTGGTGTAGTAGTCAGTCAAAAAACCGTCCGGCTCAAAGCCCTCGCCGCCATTAAACTGCGCCTCATAGCGAGCGCTGGCCCACACCATCCGTTCAATGCCGTCCTCGGCTCGCTTGGCATTAACCACATCAGGATGATCTTCGGGCAAATACAGCATGCCGCGCATGTAAAGGCTGTCATCAAAACCCTGGTCTTCCGGTCGCATGCCGTTCACCGCACCCAGGTGCCACTTACCAATGTGAGCCGTGTAATAGCCCGCTGCCTGCAAACTTTCGGCCACGGTCACCTCCGAACCCGGCATGCCCAGCTCGGTCATGTCTGGCAACCCGTCTAACTTGTCCCTGTGCAGTACGGGGGAATGCAGTGAGGGATCAAGCTCCTCCATCCAACGGAAGATAGTGGCGCCTATCTTGGGAAACGGCGTGAATTCAAAACCAAAGCGGGTGGAATAGCGGCCGGTAAGAATGCTTGCTCTGGAGGGCGCGCAGACGGCATTGGCGGCGTAGCCATTGTTAAATCGCACGCCTTGAGTTGCCAGTGCATCAATGTGTGGGGTTTGCAGCGAACCGTCCGCCGCACCCCCGTTGTACAACGAGATGTCGTTGAAGCCCATGTCATCAGCAAGAATCAAAATGATGTTGGGTGGGCGCTCGGATGCCGGTTGCGCGGGTTGTTCTGGGCCACTGCCCCAGCGGATTGCCCGGTTGGGAGCAACGGGCTGGGTGACAG
>JALZVT010000011.1 GCA_023300545.1 Pseudomonadales bacterium | reverse complement strand
GCGTGAGCAAACACGCCGCTTAAACCGTAAACAAGAGATAAAGCTCATGACATTTACCCGACGTTCGGCATTGCAAGGATTGGCAACCGCAGGTGCTGCGGTTGCGACGACGGGCTGCGCAACCGGCGCTAGCTCACCGGGCGTTTTGACTTCCTCCTCTGTTGTGCAGGAGTTGCCGAAGTTGACGGCCGAGCCGCTGTTTAATCATGCGCGAGCGGTTGATGAAATGAGCGCGGCAGGGGTTGATCTGCTGTTGTGCAGCGACCCGGTTAACGTATTTTATCTAACCAATCACCGCATCATTTCGAATATGCTCGGCATGGACGGGCTTGCTTATGCCTCGTTCGGTGCTTCTGGCACACAGGCCCCAGCGCTGATCACCGGGAAATTTGGTTACTATTTGGCCAGCGGCGCGAACACTGTGCCTGCCGGCGTTCGACTGAATCTGTTTACCACTCCCGCAGAGCCTGAGTTGTATCAGACACTCACGCAGGTGCAAGACATCGTCAGTGCGCCTGCCTCCGGTGGCTATCTGACGCCAGAGTTTGATCACGCTGCCTATCGCGGTTTTGAAACCTCGCGCCGAAAAACTATTAAAGATGCATCCGCTGAAGTCGCGGCGACCAGCGATGCCGCTTTGTTGCGCGAGCTGATGAATACACCGCTTCCCAACAAAACCGTGGCCGTTGACGACGCGCGTCTGATTCCGCGTTTGGCAGGCAGCGGTCTGGATGTGAAGTTTGTTGATGGCGAACGATTGCTGCGGCGTATTCGCTTGCAAAAATCAGCAGCGGAGCTTGCGTATGCGCGCCATGCCGCTCAGGCAAATGCGGCTGCAGGCCTTATGGCGGCAAAAACGGTAGGCGCGGGGGCAACCTTTCAAGAACTGCAAACTGAGTTTGCGAAAGAGTGCGGGGCTAGATTGACGACTCCCATTTACATTCTTATCGACGGCGTAGTAACCCCTTTGGCCCAAGAAACCGTGCAACCGGGGCGAGCCTTTCTGATTGATTGCGTGAGCACCTTTGAAGGCTATCACGGCGACTATGGGCGAACTGTCTGTGTGGGCGCGCCAACCCAGCGCATGCAGAAAGTGATCGACGCTCTGTCATTTGTTTGGGACCGCGTGTTGCCGGAACTCAAAGTAGGGACAACCTACGCTGACATCTGGGCCTTGGGGCAGCGGTTGTTTACCGAGACCAAAGTAGATGCAGGACTCGTCATGGGGCCGCACTCTGTTGGCCTGCATCATACCGACGAACCCTATGCACGCGACTTCGGGCCTTTCGAAAAAGACAATCTGGTGCTGCAAGAGAACATGGTGCTGAGCGTTGATATGCCTGTACTGGGAAGCGGGCTGGGTGGCACCGCACACCTCGAAGACCTTGTCTTGATTGGCAAAGACGGGCCAGAACTTCTGAACCCGACTTCAGATCGATTTATTGTCGTTTAACAAACAGGATTAGATTTAGTGATGACAACCGCTGTAAGCGAGCTTAAGCAGCGCTGGACAATTGTCTTGGCCTGTACGATTGGCGTGGGTACTGGCGTTACGGGCTTACCATTTTACACGCTGGGTCTGTTTGTCTTGCCGCTGCAGGAGCAGTTCGGTTGGTCGCGGGCAGAAACCCAGGGCATGTTCACCATATTTACGTTTGCTGGTCTCGCCTGCGTGCCCTTTATCGGCTTTTTAGTCGACCGATATGGAGTTCGTCGAGTGGTGTTGACCAGCTTGCTGGGCGCGGCTGTCGGCTTCGCGCTGATCGGGCTGGCAACCGAATCTCTAGCTAGCTTCTATTTGCTGGGTGGGTTGCTTGCGGTATTGGCTGCGGGTACGAGCCCGATTAGTTGGACTCGCGCAATTACCGGTTGGTTTGATAAGCAGCGTGGTATTGCGTTGGGCTTGGCATTGGCGGGAACCGGCATCGCCGGTTGGTTGGCGCCGCAATACGTGGCTAGTCTTTTGGCCCAGTTTGGTTGGCGTGAGGCCTACATAGGTCTTGCTGTCTTGCCTGCGATTGCCTGGTTTTTTGTGTATTGGTTGCTCGAAGATCCACCATCCCCCGTGTTGGCTCGTGAGGTCGCCGGTGATTCGTTGGTTACTGACGACAGGGTTAGCAGCCCAGCTGCACCAGCAAACCAGGCTGATCTGGGAATCAGTCTGCACGAGGCACTTCGACAACGACATTTCTGGTTGATTGGAGTTGGGTTCTTTCTGGTGTCGATGGGTGTTGGTGGCTCCATTCCGAATCTGGTACCGCTTATGGTCGATGCCGGGATCAGTGTTGTTCAGGCTGCAGCCTACGTCAGCTGGCTCGGGTTATCAGTGATTGTTGGCCGCGTTGTTGCTGGATTATTGATTGATCGATTCTGGGCGCCTGGTGTTGCGGCAATCATGTTATCTCTGCCAGCGGTGGCCGCACTCCTGCTGAGTCAGGGGGCGTTATCTCCGACGTTGCTGTTGTTATCCATCGGCTTAATCGGGTTAGCCGCAGGTGCCGAGTTTGACTTAATTGCGTTTTTGGTCGGTCGCTATTTTGGAACGCTGCACTACGCGAAGATCTATGCGTTGCTGTATGCGCTATTTATGTTTGGAGCCGGTATTGCTCCGCCGCTGTTTGGCTATTGCTATGACCTGTTGGGCAGCTACCAACCGATATTGCTGGTCTCGGCGGGTTTGTTTGTTGTGGGTGCCGGATTACTGCTGTTGTTAGGCCGCTATCCCAGTGCCGCAAGATAGTGATGCCAAATCAAGTAACTCGACCCTAGAGGTTTTAGATGGCGCGACGCGCGACTTCGAGAAAAACTAAACGCAGGTTGTTGAGTTAAGTAAAGCGCCAGTTATAGCGCACGCAGATACGGGCTATGGTGGGTTGCTGCACAGTCAGGCAGGCGCATCCTGGCGCCAATCTGGTTGTTCAATGTGTATTGGAATGAATGGCGATGAGGTTAATCGTGGTGAGTATTCGCTGAGTACCAGCAACAGAAAATTTGAAGGCCGACAGGGAGGAGGTGCCAGAACCCTATTGGCCAGCCCTCTGACGGTTGCGGCGTCAGCGGTGGCTGGGGCTATTGCCGACCCACGTCGACTGAAGCTGCCATAGGGCCGTCTGCCCGCGCATTTTGCCCTTTAAAAATCGGCAGCCGGTCAAAATGGTTGGAAACGAAGCAATAATGATATAATAATATGCTAAATATTGATCTCAAAGGCCAACGGTTCCGACTTGGATCGGAGCACGATCTCGTTAAAGGGTAATAGCATGCAAGAAGAATCATCTAACGATTCACGGGAGCAGGAGTCGCGGCGCGACTTTATGCAAAAAGCAGGACTTTTGATCGGTGGCGGGGCGCTCGGTATGGGCGCAGGGCAAGCCATTGCGATGACCGGTGACGCTGGTGAGTCGTTAGCCAGCCCGGTGGTTGTTACTCCGGGGCCCGAGACCCTTAAGTACAATGACAACTACTGGAACCGGGATACGATGGCGCGTATTCAGGGTGACCTGGATTTTGGTAAGCAGAAATTTGGTTGGTATCGCGGTACCGTCAAGGGCGTGCGGCCTGGCGAGAAGATTCGTAACCTCTTAGGTTTTGAAGGGTTTTCCTTCACTCGGCTGCAAGACAATGGCGACGGCACCTACAACAAGTTGCTGCGTGAAGTCGGCTATTACACTGATCTGCGAACCGGCGAAGTACTCGATGAGTGGTTGAACCCCTACACAGATGAGAAGGTTAAGGTTGTTCACATTGCAAACGACCCTTTCAACTACGTTATTTCTGCGTTCTGGCCTAAGCCACCTTCCTACGGCGGTTTGAATAAAGCAAAAACACCGGACATTCCGATGATTTTGCCTTGGACAGACACCAGTAATGGCAAGGTCTTTCTGCAGAACGGCATCGATCTGTTTTACCCTAACGCTTTGCAGCCCGAGAAGTGGCCGCGAGAGTCATCTGGCAAGATGAACCGCGTTTCAGAAATGTTTAACTATGTCTTTGATCGAGATGATCTGGCGAACCCCGATATAACCGGGCTTGAGTTTTCGGGTACCTGGCATCGTTTGACGCCCTGGTTGCCGTGGATGCTGATGGGTCAGTCGGAAGGGCATGTCTTCTACAACTGCATCCAGGGCTGCTACAACAGCACAGATATAATGTCACCGAAGGTTCGGGCTTACGCAGAGAAGCATCACCCGGAGTATTTCTCTGCACCGACAAAGTGGGAAGAGCCGAGTTGGTCAAGTCTTGAGCACTACGCCAATGATCAAAAGCCGGCGCCCTATCCGAAAAAGTAATGCGTGGGCTATATTTGCTGTCTCTTACGCGAAGGGTATTGAACGGTGAATAGTACTGCTGCGCCTTTTCAGCACGGTCATATCGCCTGCGGAACCATCTCCGTGGGCGATCTTGATCGAGCAGTTGACGGCTATCAAAAATGGTTGTCGCAAGAGGTGGTAGAAACCGGCCTGCTTAGCACTGACTTGGCTGTGGCATGGGGGGCGAGCGCAGTTGCGAATGCGCGCTACGCCATCGTCCAGCCACCCGGTAATGCGCTTAGCTCGATAAGGTTGGTTGAGATCCCCCAAATGCACCATACCCCTGCGGTCAGTTTGGGGTGGAACGCGTTTGAAATTACGGTGAAGGATGTGTTTGCGCTAGCAGACCATCTTGAAGCTAGCCCCTTTGATATTGTTGGGCCACCCAAAGAGGTGGATGGTTTCACCAGTTTTATCCCAATGCAGGTGTTTGGCCCTGACGGCGAGGTTTTGTTTCTGAATCAGGTAAGGCATTCGGATGCCGATACTGAGCTGCCTATCGCGGAAAGCGCAGTCGGTGAGATATTTATTGTGGTTTTGGCAAGCCCAGATAGGGAAGCTTCTGCGCAGCAACACGCCCAGTTGATGACTATGGATGTTGGCGCGACCCACAGCCTCCGTTATGGGTTGATCAATCGCGCGTTTAACTACTCTGCCGACACCCAACAAACGATTACGATGGTGCAAAAGGGCAGAGCCCCTTATTTGCAAGTTGATCAGTACCCAGAGGGGGCCCTCCGTCGTTCCACTGCCACTGGTGGATTACCCATGGGGAATGCCATGGTGTCTGTGCTTGTCGATAGTCTTGGAGATGCACTAATGAAAGGCGGGGCGACCGGTCCGGTTGTTCGTCCAGAGGGTTGTGTGTATCAAGGCAGGCCAGCCTGTGTAGTAACGGGTTTGGCCGGAGAGTTGATTGAGCTGATCGAAATCGGTCATGACGTCTAGGAAATCCATGAATTATGAAAAGCCAAGGACTAGTCAGGAATTGGTGAGGCTTAAAAGATGACTAACAGTTCTAAAGCGCCCCAGTTTGAGGTGCCTCCGCCGGTGACCGATGCGTATCGGCACGGTGTGTATCCGCAGCTTAATCACGATGAGCGTGCCCGGCTGAATTTTGTGGCTGCCTGCAACCGTGTGGTTGCGGCAACGCTGACTAAGGGCAATGAGCTCGCCTACCAAACTCAGGTGGAACCGGAGTTTGAGCGCACCCAGGGGCGGAAGCCAAATACCCGGCAGGAAGTGCGCAAAGCTATGAACGCTAACCCGTACCACAGCGCTTGGAGCGCTGTGCGTCGGAATCTAATGGAGATCCGGCAGCAAGCTGGTGCCGCTATTGTGTTGCGTCAACTCGACGAACTCGCCCAGCGCGCGGATAAGCTTAACAGCGGTGATGCTAACCTTGTTCTGAACGCTGGGGTTGAAATTCCGTCCTATGTGGCGGAAGTCGACCATCACTGCATGCCGGGCAGCTACTATCGAGAATTGGTCGATGGCGATGTTAGTCCAGCGGCAAACTACGACGCTGGTTTTTTTGTGACCACTGGCGGAACCATTGGCAATCTGTGCGACGGTGCGGGCAAATCGATTGCTAACTGGGTGAAGCAAACCGCGCTTGAAAGCCAGCCAGGTTTCTCCCCCAAACGTATTCTTGATGTCGGTGTGGCAGCGGGGCACAGCATTGTGCCGATCGCGCAAGCCTTCCCTGATGCGGAAATTATAGCTATTGATGTTGCAGCGCCCATGCTTCGGTACGCCCACGCAAGGGCCAAATCGCTTGGCATTACCAATATCAAATTTATGCAAATGTCCGGCGAGGACATGTCCGTGTTTGCTGATGAGAGTTTTGACTGGGTGCAATCCAGCATTTTCCTGCACGAGCTTTCGGCAAAAGCGTTGCCGCGGTTACTTCGGGAGTGCTACCGAGTTTTAAAGCCGGGTGGCCTGACGTTGCATCTGGAGCAACCGCAATACGAAGACAGCATGCCGTTGTTTGAGCAATTTATGCGCGACTGGGATTCTTACAACAACAGCGAACCATTTTGGACCGCGATGCACAGTTGTGACCTAGAAGCCGCGCTTGTGACATCTGGGTTTAAACCCACTGATCTGTTTAGGGCGGGTCTTGTTGGTGTGGTTGAAGGCGAGGAGGCGACCAGTGGCTCTGGTGCCAGCCAAGACCATGGTCGCGCGGCGGCCTGGCACAGCTATGGCGCCTGGAGATCACAATGACGGATCAATCCAATGAAAAACTGAGCCCCTCAGAGATTGCTCAGATCGCGAATACCAAGGCTCAAGGTAAGCGTCCTCAATATTTCGCAGACCCCATGGACGAACATAGCTTTTCGATGAGTATGACGTTGATGGCTGAACTGGCGGTCGCTCGAGAACGCATCGATACGCTTGAACGAATTCTGGTGCAAAAAGGCGTGCTGCAAGAGGGCGATGTAGAGGGCTATGTACCTGACGCACAGGCGGGTGAAGAGCGACAGCAAGCTCAGGTGGAATACAGCGCCCGAATGTTCCGGTCTCTCCAGCAGCAGGTTGAAGCGATGGCTGAGAAAAACTCGTTAAGCATGCACGAGATGGCACAAAGGCTCGCGCAGAATGAGTGAAGAGCTCTCTAAGCGCGTACAAAATTTCGAGTCTGTTGATGCGCTAGCCGATTTTGTGCTTAACGTTCGCTACGATGATCTACCCGCAGACGCCATCGATGCCGCAAAAATATTCATCATGGACAGCCTTGCCGTTGGTATTGCGGGCACCACCTATGACGCGACCGACAAGGCGCTGGCAGCTGCGAAAAGTTGGGGGTCTGGCGATACGCGAGTGATCGGCCGACCTGGTATCACATTGGCTAGGCCAGCTGCTGCGTTTGTGAATGGTATGCAGATTCATGCGCTCGAGTGGGATGGCTTGCACGAACCTTCGGTGGTGATTGCGCTCTGTGTGCCACTTGGAGCCATGGTTGCCGAGCTTGAGCGGCAGAAGGTTAGCGGTCGTGATCTTATTGTGGCAACGGTTGTTGCGATTGAAGTGGCGGTATTCTTTGGCGGGGATACGTCAGCCGGGCCACGGTTCTTTCGACCCTCGTGCGCCGGAGGGATGGGAGCGACTGCTGGGATGGCACGGTTGCGGCAGTTCGACAAGATGGGACTCATACATGCGCTGGGGCTCGCCCACGCACAAACCGCGGGTACGATGCAGGCTCATTGGGAAGGCTCCATGGCGCTGCCGATGCAAATCGGCAACGCGGCCAGAATGGCGCACATGGCCGTAGATATGGTAGACGCAGGCATGACCGGCCCCGTCGATTTTATTGATGGCCGCTTTGGTTACTTCAAGCTCTTTGAGCGCGGCGGCGACATTGATCAGCTGTTGGCTGAATTGGGTCGCCCGTTCAAGATCACTGAGATGGCGCATAAGCCCTATCCGGCGGGGCGCGCAACACAATCAACTCTGACCATGATTAACCAGCTGCGTGCCGAGCACAGTTTTTCAGTCGCGGATATCGAGCACCTGCGTGTCTACGTGCCACCGTTGATTATGTTCTTAGTCGGGCGTCCAACCGAAACTGACATGACGCCGTCGTACGCGCGGCTGTGTTTGCGCTTTGTAGCGCCGCTAATGCTTATTGAGGGTTCGATAGATCCCAAACGCTACATTACCCAAGTGTTTTCGGATCCGACCATTCGAACGCTGGGTGAGCGTATTGAGATTTGTGCAGACGGCACTACGGATGAGAATGCGCTGGGCCCTCAACGTATGGAGCTGGTGTTGAGGTCAGGTGAAACGCTAGCAGCGAGTTGCATTGACCCGCTGGGCTCGCCAGCCAATCCGCTTTCGCAACAGCAACGAGAAGATAAGGTGCGGCTGTGTTTTGCGTTGGGTTTTGAACAGGACCTTGAAAAGGCTAGCGCCGAAGCCTTTATCGAGTCTTGCGGTCGTTTGCAGGAACTCGAAGACGCACGCGTTCTGCTAACGATGGTTTCCTGAATTCCACCGACTTTTATCGAGGGCCTATGCCACTTTCCAGAGAAGAACTAATTGCTCGCTCCGTTGGTTATTTTGAGTCATGTAACAACCATGATTGGCAGGGGGTGATGGACAGCTTTGCCGCCGATTGCCTGATGTGGTTTCCAGCGGCAACGTTCACTTACCGAGGTCGCGAAGCGTTGGGGGTGCATTTCAACGATTTTCTAGGCACCTTTGAAACTGTGAATTTCCACGACTACACCCATATCCCTGACGTCGATAGTCAGGCGATTTGCACCTACTTTATGGTGGTTCTCACAAAACCGAACGGTGAGGTCACGCGAATGAAAAACTGCAATATCTTCCGCCTAAACGATAGTGGTTGCTTCGAGGAAATTATCATCTACAACAGTGGTGCACTGAGCGACGGGTTTCACGCCGGCAGCGAATAGCTAGCCGGCTGGCTGCTGTTGCTTTGCCCAGTGCGTTTTTATGTCACCTGCAGAGGCTGACCATACCTCGGGCTTAGTGCTGATGTAGTCGAGCGCCTGCTCCAGGTAACCAATACGATGGGGCTGGCCGAGTAACCAAGGGTGGACGTTTAGCGCCAGAATTCGTCCACCCTCGTTGCTCGCTTCGTTCAATAGGAAATCACAGGCGTCGCGCACTTGCTCGCACCAGGACGCTTCTGAGTGCAGATTGTTCTGGATAACAAAACGATCTTCGAGCTCGGTTGAGAGCGGCATGGCAATCAATGGCGTTGTGCTGGTCTGGAAGTCGTAAGGCATGTCGTCATTGACCCAGTCGCAGAAGTACTCAATGCCGTGTTTTGCCAGAATGTCCGGTGTGTTTTCAGATTCATTCTTGGCTGGGCTGAGCCAGCCCGTGATCTGCTGTCCTGATAGCTCGCGCAAACTGTCGAGTGACCGTGCGACCAGGTCCGCTTCTGCCGTTGGGTCTTGTCCCGCGTAATGAAGGGCGTCCATATGGTAGCCGTGACAGATGATCTCATCGTCACGTTCTTTCAGTAACCGTGAAAGGTAGGGGGTGCGTTCGACAAGGCGAGTATTTACGGCGAAGGTTGGCTTAACACCAAAGCGGTCAAATGCTCGTAGAAACCGGAATAGGCCTACCCGATTGCCATAGTCACGAAGCGAATAGTGCCGCAGGTCGGGGTAGGGCATGGTCATGCCGCCCGGTACCTTAAACGGCACTCCGCCTTGATTTAGTGGGAAATACTGCAAGGGCACATTCACCCACAACGCCAGTTGCTTGTTGTCGGGCCAGGTAACCGGAGCTCGGTCGGTGAGCATCGACCAGGGGTAGCGCTGGTGGTCCATGCCATAGTCGCGATGAGCGTAGGTCAGATAGTCTGCGGGCAGCTCGGTTTTTTTGGATTTGTCTTGGCTCACGATGCGCGCGCCTCTTTGTCAGCGATATCAGCAACGGCAGCCGTGTAATGGTTATCGAGAAAATGCCGGGCGATTTCGCGACCGGTAGTGACCCAAACGTCAGAATGCCCCGTGATGTATTCGAGGGCTTCTTCGAAGGCTTTCAGTCGGTGCGGGCATGAAACCTGATAGTTGTGCGTTGGAATGCACATGATTGTTCCGTTGCTTTCGCCCTCTGCGTAGAGGCGGTCGAAGCACAGCTTGAGCTGTTCTGCATAGCGCCGAGGCTCAATTTTATTGACCGCAAAGGCGATCGTGTCGTTCATCTCGAGTGAATAGGGAATAGACGCAAACTTTTTGCCGCTGCGCAAATTAATAGGTGTGGGCTGGTCGTCGTGGAACAGATCGCAGGTGTAGAAGCCGCCATCGTCACCAAACAGCTCTGTGCCCACTTCGGCAAACAGGTCGAGTGTTTCTTCGGAATGCGACAGCGCCGGTGCAAGATAGCCTGCGCACTTCTGTCCGGTGTGGGAATAGATGCTCTGCATCGAGTCCTGAATCATGGCTCGCTCTTGCTTGGAGCTCATTCCATAGGTGTAGCGCGTGTTGTATATACCATGGCTGAAAAACTCCCAGTCACGTTCTTTGCACGCGGCAATGATTTCGGGATGGTGATCACATAGCGCTGTCGACAATGATATAGACCCCCGGATACCGTACTTCTCGAGTAAGTTCATTTGGCGGGTATGCCCAACCCGGTTGCCGTAGTCTCTAATGCTGTAGCCGGCAATCGATGGGCTACCGGTTGGCCAGGCTGCTCGATACGGGTTGGTGGGCGGGTCTAGTTCGTAAAACTCGATGTTGGGTGCTACCCAGAATGCGATCCGAGCGCCGTTCGGCCAAGTGATTTTTGGTCGGTCTTGGTAGGGCCAGTAACTGTAAAAGCCGGGGTCTTCTTTCATTGTTGCTTGTCCAGCCAATCAACCACTGCTGAAGTATCAAGAACGTCGCAATATTTTAAGGCGAGGTCAGTGAGGTTGGCGTAGTGATAGCTCTCATGCTTATCTGCCACGCACTCCTCGGGCACAATGGCACGATATCCGCGCGATAGTGCATCGACGCCGGTAGCGCGGATGCACCCCGACGTAGAACCGCCGGTGAGTATGACGGTATCGACCTGATGCCAGATCAGCAGCGACTGTAGTGGAGTCTCGAAGAAAGCCGAAGGCATTTTCTTGAGGTAGATAACGTCGTTAACCTTGTCGATATCCAGTCGGTCGTCGAACTCGCTGCGCTCAGAGTCAAACTTGATGTTCTGCAGGCTGTCGGGTGTGTCGGTGCGGGTGCCCCAGACGCCTGCGTCTTCAGCGGAGTCCATGTAGGCAACGTGGGTCCAGACAACTGGCCATGACAGGGTGCGGAAGCGACGCGCCAGATCGTTGATGTGCTCCAGTTGCTGCGGGTCGGTTTCATAGGCGGTGGGGTACAGGTCGGTGCGGGTGTAGGCTTTCTGGGGATCTATGTTGATTAGCGCCGCCTTGCGGCCAAAGCCAAACTGCTTGCGAGTCGGATTAGCTTTGAGTTCTTGGTAAATTTCCCGTGCGGTTTTATCTGAAGTTTGCATAGCCATCAATTTTGAATTCGATAAGATATAATATTATAACAACATGTCAGTGTAGGGTAGTTCCGTGCGCTGCGGCTGCTGGTCAGTTTTGGTTAAAGCCCGCTCTGGTCTTAGGCGGCTAAGGGCTTAGTTTCAGGCGGCTATTCGCTTTGACGCGGTCCTTGTGTTCGTTGTGACGCCTCTATAGAGTCGAAAAGTTAAGCCCAATAGCGATTGATGAGAAATATGCCTGCCCTGCTGGAGTCGTTAAAATCTGAATGGGTGATGGGCGTAAAGTCTCAGTCCAAAGAACCCCTCTATCACAAGTTATATGTGTTGCTGAGAAATAGCATCACTAACGGCAGTGTTGAGTTCGGCGCGCAGATGCCGACTGAGCAGCAGCTGTCTAATGCTTTTGGAATTTCGCGCATTACCGTAAAGCGCGCGATGGATGATTTGGCCGCCGAAAACCTGATCGCGCGTCAGCGAGGCAAGGGCTCCCACGTTACCTACCGATACGAGCCGGAGCCTGTGAGCGCGCCCTTGGTTGGCATGCTTGAAAACCTCGAGGAGATGAGTAAGCACAGCAGTGTGCGGGTGATCTCTATCGAAAGCCTCGTTCCACCTGCGGATGTGCGAGAGACATTGCGTCTGAATACAGATGGCACGGCGCTAAAAATACTCCGGGTGCGAAGTAATGAAGACGGTCAACCCTATGCTTACTACGTAAGTTGGACAAAGGCTGACAAAAAACGCTTCACCAAAAAGCGGGTGGAAAGCAAAACAAGGATAGCGCTGCTGAAAGAAAGCGGTACGCGTATCGCCCGAGTTGAGCAAACGCTCTCCGCTGAAAATGCGGATGCAGGAGTGGGGGCGCTGCTTGACGTGCCGGTGCACACGGCACTGCTCGCACTGACGCGTCAGTCTTTTGATGATGCTGGGGATATGGTGGACATTCTGTTCGGGCTCTATAACCCGAAGCTGTTCGCTTACAAGATGGTTCTCGGCCTGGATCACTAGCGCTCTGTCACTTGTCGACAAGCTTGTTTGTTGCTCACATGCATGTTGTTATAATAACCATACATATACTTTAACTTGTGCGTAAGGAAACTCAGCATGTCATTACGAGAGCGCATGCCCATCATTTCGAGCAATGAGGGCGTTTGGGAAGGGTGGTACCGATACTTTGATATCGACGGCAACAAGATAGAAGAGCACCGTTCCAGGTTGCTGTGCCGGTTTGTCGATGAAGAAAGCTACCATCAAACCAATTATTACTTCTGGGAAGACGGTACCTCCGAGGTAAGAGACTTCCCGAGCAAGATCGATGGCAACCGGTTGGTTTTCTATACCCACATCGATGGCTGGGCAGCAGAGGTTGATCTCGACACGTTCAATCGAACGACTATGTTGAACTGGACTCGTGCTAACGAGCCCGATCTGTACCTCTATGAAATGATTCAAAACAGCGACTGCCGTCAGCATCGAGCTCGGGTGTGGCAGTGGTTTAAGGGCGGCAAGCTCTGGAAGCGTACATTGATTGATGAGCATTTTGTAACCCGTGACTGGAAGAGCTACGAGGGCAATATGGAACCGCCGAAAATATAGTGCCCAAGTAACGCTTTGCAGAAGACACCCATAAACCCCGGCGAAAGTTCGGGGTTTTGCGTATTGGAGGGGGCTTTATCTGTGGGATTGTTGAGGCAAGGCGTCACATTGAACTTTGATAGATAGAAACGATGATCTGTGTTGATTCTCTTAATGATATAACGTAATGTCATTATAGCTTCATGGGATGGTGGTTGATTTGTCCGGTGAAGAAGGGGTGCTTTGGTCATTGGGTTGGGCAGGGCGATTAACGGACGAAATCACACAAACACTGAGCGTCTCCAGACTCAGAGAAGGGTAACCTCAATGAATTTCTATGTACGGCTCGCTGCCTATGTATGCGCAGCCGCTTTGCTGCTCAATGTTTCCTATGCCACTGAAGTGCGCGCGCAGGACGCAGCGCAAGGCGATGTAGCAATCGAAGAAATATTGGTCACTGCGCGAAAGATCGAAGAGTCGCTGGAAGACATTCCTTTGTCGATTACAGCGTTTTCTGAAAGAGATCTCAAAGAACGCAGCATCGAAGAGCTAGAGGATATCGCGCTAGCTACTCCGGGTCTGACCTTTGAAGACTATTCTAACGGTGGTTTTGGCACGCCCGTTATTCGCGGTGCAAGCCAGTTCAGCATTGACGCGCTTGAGCAGAACGTCTCTACCTTCATTGACGGCGTCTACATTCCTCGTCAGTACGCAGTTGATATAGGCACGCTCAGCCTCGAGCGAGTCGAGGTGGTGAAAGGTCCGCAGAGTGCACTCTATGGCGCTAATGCGTTCCTGGGCGCCATCAATTACGTCACTAAGAAAGCCGACCTGCAAGAGATCTATGGCGATGTGGGCGTTCAGTTTGGTGATGGTGGTCGACAAGACATTTCTGCCCACTTCAGTGTTCCGCTGGTTACTGACCGGCTCGCCATTCAGGCGACGTGGATGGTCACAGAGTTTGACGGCGACTGGAATAATGAGCACCCCGCTGCTGAGAATTTCTCGGGTAGGGGAACAGATGACACGTTTAGTGGCTGGGATAACTCCTCAGGCAGCATTTCATTAGTTGCTAATCCCATAGATGCCCTCAACATCGAGCTGGGCTGGAGCACTTACAAGTCTGAGCTTGAGAGTCGCGCACAGACGCGTTTGAGTCTTGCTTCGAGAGATTTGAATTGCGGCAACGTCGCTTTTGGGATCTTTCCTCGGGTATTTTGTGGCGAGCTACCAAGTACGCCTGTTGAGCCCGGCGGTGCCGGCATTGAAACTGATTTCATTGTAGATCCCCGATCTTATAGCGAAACAGAAACAGATATTCTCCGGGCTGCCGTGTCTTATGACATTACGGAAAACTTGTCGGTGTCCTATCAATATTCGGATATCAATTCTGATGTCTTCGCTCCAGGTAGCTCGGATCGAGATGCACTAACAGGTACGGTGCCCTTTGGTGGCACAGAGCCTGCCAACTTCTTCACCGTGCTGCCTTCCGGGAATTTTGAATACGACTCACATGAGCTGCGGTTGGAGTTTGCAGCCGATAATGGCCTTTACGTCATGCTGGGGGTTTTCACCTCCGAGATTGTGGATCTGGATGATGGGCTAGCTGGTTTTGCGGCGCCGCTGTTTACCGATAGCCTTGCGCCAATCACCTCAGCGGATCTGCCCGCGGCTTTGCGCAATAACAACATCACAACCAACGACACGGATGCGATCTTTGCTCGAGTTGCTATTCCCTTGCTAGATGAAAGACTGATTCTTGCGTTAGAAGGGCGCTATACCGAGGAAGAGAAAACGGCTTCAGATGCAACGGGTGAGTTCAGTTTTGAGGATGACTATTTCACCCCTCGAGTTTCTCTCGACTATCGACTCAACGACAACAGTCTGATTTATGCGTCCTATGCGGAAGGCACCAAATCAGGTGGTATCAACCCGGCTGTAAACAGAAATGCATTTTTCCAGTTTGTACCGCTTCTTGATGAAGAGCGCTTCTTTGGGGCGGATGAAAACAAGACTTATGAGATAGGCACGCGAAATACATTCTTTGACCGACGCTTGGCCATTAACGCAACGCTATTCCTTGTGGATTGGACCGATTTGCAAGTCAGTGTTGCCGCAGAAGGGGCCGGACCTACTACTCAAGTAATCACGGCCAATCTGGGTTCAGCAGAAAGCAAAGGTCTTGAATTCGACATGAGTTACGTGATCTCAGAATCATGGAAGTTCAATGCAGGCTTGGCTGTAATCGATGCCAGTTACGACAGTGGCACCATCTCCCAGCGAATAGTGCGAGCCGGTTTGTGTGACGATATCGTCTGTAATTCAAATGGCGATATTGGCGGCAATGATTTACCGCGTAGTTCTGATACCCAATGGAATGTTGGTTTGCAATACGACGCAACATTCGCCGGGAATACAGATTTCTATATTCGCGCTGATCTGGCTGGGCAATCTGATCAGTTTGTTGCTGAGATAAACACGGCAACCATTGAATCGCGAACCTTGTTGAACATGCGGGCTGGGCTCAGTCGTGAGCATTGGGAGCTTGAGTTGTGGGTAAAAAATCTTACGGATGAAGAATACGTATCAAACGCTTTCTACATTCCTAGCCCGTTCTTTGTGGACTATGTGCCCACCTACGGAAATCGCCGTCGCGTTGGAGTGGCACTGAACTTTATGTTCTAGGCGTTAAGCTTCGTCGAGTCTATTCCTCTCTCGACAGCCGGTCTCCATTGACCGGTTTTTTATCTGGCGATGAAGACTAAAATCGCCGCTAGTCTGACAGGTGGTTTTGGTGAAAGAGCTACGGCGTGAAATCATGCAGTCACTGAACGTGCTGCCGGTGATCGTCGTTGCTTTGATAGGGACCGGCTGCAGCGTTACTGATGACCGGTCCGATGCTTCCGTCGTCTTGGAGGTGATCTCTCAAGACGTTGTTATTACCGCTAAGCACGTGCAAGAGCTCGCGGTACGGGTGTCCTATCCCCGGGGAGGAGCAGCCAGTTACCCTCTTATCGTGTTCTCCCACGGGAATTCTCTCTCCAACGATACGTACGATGCGCTCCTCAATAACTGGGTGCGAAAGGGGTATGTGGTGGCGGCTCCTCGACATCTTGATTCTGGGAGTCGGGACTATGTTAATGAGCTGATCGGTAGGGTAGGCAGGGACTGGGTCTCTGCTTCTAGAGTGCTTGATCTCTCGGTGGTGATTGATCAAATAGAATCTATAACTCTCGGTTTCAGCGATTTTTCAGGCACTGTGCGTACCGACCGCGTCATTGCTGCGGGACATTCGTCTGGCGCTTTGACGGCGCAATTGGCTGCCGGCGCGACACTTGAGAGAAGTGGTAAGTCGGTTTATTCGCTACCCGCTCAACTTAGAGACTCGAGGATTGTGGCGGCTGTTGCGCTGTCGTCACCGGGAGAGATTCCTGGTGTTTTAACCGCTGCAACCTGGCGGAATCTGGATGCCCCACAGTTGGTGATAACCGGTACAAAGGACGTCTTCGAGTTTCTGTGGCCACAGCATAGCGACCACTTTATAGCTTATGAGACGGCTAGGCCGGGGCAAAACTACCTGCTTGTTATTGACGGTATGGATCACTATTTGGGTAATCTGATTGGCAGGCTAGATCGGGAAGCTCTGTCCCAACCAATAGCGTTAGAGATAGTGACTGCTGCCACGCTTGAGTTTATGCACGCCTATTTGACAGCGGACGATAGTGCGGTTGCCGTTGCAGTTATGGCCGATTACATAGAGAGTTCCCAGCGGCTTGAAATTATTCGTTTTGACCATAGATAACCAGGCAGAGGCGAGGCGATGAACGCTGAGAAACCAACCATAAGTACATTCGAGCGAATCAAGCTTTTGCTGGTGTTCCTGTTCTATGCCCTCTTTGCATGGCATCAGTGGTGGTCAGGTGTTTCTCCACGGCTTATTCGCGGTTCGCCGGAACGCGATGCAATTCACCACGCGCACCTGAATAACGGTGCTCTGCTCTTTGTGCTGTTTATCATCTTGGCTTTGATCTGGTTGTTGCGCCCGGGCTCAACGCTGATTGCTAGATTCCGTCACGCGTTCTCGAATGCCGGTACTACTGGCGTATCGCTGTTCTTTATGGGTACGTTTGGAGCCATGTTGTTTGGACTAGCCCAGGCCTGGGCGGCTGGCGGAGAGACGGCTCTGTTTGGGCTTTATAACCTGCCGCATTTCCTCGACTGGTCTTGGGGTACATCGGGTTACCTGCATTCGTCGTTTTCGAACATCAGTTCTGCGCTTTTTGCCGGAGTGATTTTTGTCTATCTCTATACCAAGCTGCGTCCCCACGTTCATCCTGCATTGGCGGTTGTGATCTTGTTGGGCGTTCATGTTCTCGTGAACCTGCCAAAGCCGCCGTCCTTGCATCCGATAGCACTGATTGGCACTTACGTCATGGTGCCTACCTACTATCTGGTTGGCCTTGCGCTATACAATTTTGCAAACACTAAGCGCTGGATCTATTGGCCCGTGTATCTGTTGTTCACTCTGTTTTTCCTCTATTTACCCTATCTGGCGTTCAAGGTCTTACCGCCATGGCACGCCCCGGCAGCTACTGAGATTGTGCAGGTAGAGTCGTCGACTAAATTGAGTCCCTTGCGGTCGAAAGGCGAGATTTTTGCAGACGCAGACGCTTTGAGCGGAGCTAAAGAAACCGCGTCTTGGTGCGGGCAGTGCCATAACTTGACGGCGACGGGTGCACATCTGCTCGGTCCGAATCTTGTAGGAGTGTTCAACAAGCAGGCGGGTACGGTAGACGGCTACGGTCGAAATTCGTCAGCGATGCTGGCTGCGGGATCCCAAGGCACCTATTGGACGCGAGAAAATCTTGCCAACTTTTTGACCGATGGTCAGAGCTTTATTCCGGAAAATCTGATGAATCAACAGACCGATCTCTCGGACCCGGCGCGACTCAAGCAAGTTATCGATTATTTGGAGTATCTGTCTTCAAAATAACGCACAAAAAAGTCTCGATGGTTAGGGTAGTTACAAAGTACGTCGTAGGCGTTTTGCTGTTGCTTGCTGCGGTGGCACTAGTCTTGTATCTGCAGGACCCTAGGTTTTGGAACAGATACTACCTGCTGCTCACTAATGAGGGTGTTTTACCAGCCGAGGGGTGGGCGGATTCGGAATTTCAGATAACGGGAGCAGATACGCCGTTGCTGAAGCTTGCCGATGAGCCGGCATGGACGCTGCCGAGATCTGCCTTGGAGGACGTTGATCAGTATGCGCGAGAGCGTAACTCCACCTCATTGCAGGTTTGGCACCGCGGCCAGTTGCTGTGGCGGTCTTTCTACCAGGGGTACGATGAACAAACTCTCATTGTCGGCAAAAGTATGTCGAAAATGGTGGTTGGTGTGGTTGTTGCTCGAGCGATCAAAGACGGTTACATCGCCGGTTTGGATGAACCTGCGGCGAACTACATAGACGAATGGCAGGGCACAGATAAGGCGAGTATTACGCTACGACATTTGTTGCACATGGCGGCGGGTTTTGAGCCGTTCTATACGTTGAGCTACAACCCCTTTGGCAACTTTATGCGCGCCTACGTTGCAGGACACAACGAGGCAACGTTGATCGATGGCTATGAGTTGATCAATGAACCTGGGTCTACCTACGATTACAGTCAGGCGGTTTCTGATCTTATTGGTTTGGTGCTTGAGCGGGCAACGGGTAAGCCTTATGGGCAGTACCTCGCGGAGAGCTTGTTGCGGCCTATTGGCGCTCGCGGTGGCGAGGTGATGATGAATCGTCCGGAGGGGCTTGCTCATACCGGATGCTGTTTGTTACTGCCGTCCGAGAGCTGGTTGCGAATCGGTATTCTGTTGTCTAATTCTGGTGTAGTGAACGGAGAGGCGCTGTTTCCGGAAGATTGGATGACAGACTACCTTGCGCCATCGCCCGCTAACCCTGCGATGGGCTTGCATATCTGGTTGGGCGAGCCGTACCTGCCATCGCGATCCTGGAGTGAAGTGGGTAAGCCCACACGTTTTGGTATCGAGCACAGCGCGCCTTATTTGGCCTCTGATCTGTTTCTCTTCGACGGCAGTGGCCATCAGGTGATTTATATAGTGCCGTCAGAACAGCTAGTGATTGTCCGAACCGGCGGCTTTACCTTTGGTACGCCGAATTCCTGGGATAACGCGTATATTCCGAATCGCCTCCTTCAGGAGTTGATCAAGTCGCGCTAGTCAGTGGCACTTAGGTAAGCCCATGGACGTTTTTTGCGGTCTTGTTTAGCGAAGTCATCTAGTTGGTCAGTGAATTGCAAAGCAAGATCAATGAAGTCCCAGCCATTGAGCAGCATCTCTTGATAGTAGGTCTCTAATTGAAAACTAATCGGGCTGCCTCCGTTGCCACTAACCGTGAGCTCGCGGAGGTTGATGGTGACTGTAGTAAGGTCGCTTGAGCTTGCTGCGAGCTGTGCAATCTCTGCCTCACCTAAAACAATCGGCAGCAAGCCATTTCGCAGAGCATTGTTAAAGAATATTTCTCCATAACTCTGTGCAATGATTGCTTTAAAGCCGTATTCAGCAAGCGCCCACACCGCATGTTCGCGTGATGAGCCGCAACCGAAGTTTTTGCCAGAAAGCAAAATACTGGTGTTCTCATAGGGCGCCTGATTGAGTATGAAGTCAGGGTTTGCGCCGATTTTTTGATTCCCTTCGTAAAGGTAACGCTGCCCCGAAAACAGTCCATCTGCGAGCCCGACTTTAGAGACCCGCTTCATTTCTCGAGAGGGGATGATCTGGTCTGTGTCGATGTTGTCGCCCAGCATTGGCGTTGCGATGCCTGAATGGCTAGTGAATTTATTCATGTTCAGAGAAACTCGCGACAGTCGGTTATTTTGCCGGCAATGGCTGCGGCGGCGACCATTATGGGGCTGGCTATGTGGGTTCTCGCGCCACGGCCCTGGCGACCTTCAAAATTTCGGTTGGTGGTGCTCATGACCCGCTGGCCAGCCGAAAACCCTTCACCGCCGGCGTAGAAGCACAGTGAGCAACCGGGTTCTCGCCATTCAAAGCCTGCGGCGATGAAAACTTTGTCGAGCCCTAGGGCTTCTGCACGGCGTTTAACCTGTTGCGAGCCGGGTGTGCATATTGCCGTAACGCCAGGGTCAACATGACGGCCTTTGAGGACGTTCGCAGCGGCCTGTAGGTCAGACAATCGACCATTGGTGCAAGACCCGATGAAGGCACCTTGGATTGCCGTGCCCAGTAAGACTTGTCCTGGCTCAAAGCCCATGTAGCGCATTGCCTTGAGCTTGTCTTGAGCCTCTTGGGAGTCACTATCGAGTTGAGGCATAGGTGCGTCGACACGAACAGAGTGCTCAGGACTAGTGCCCCAAGAAACCATTGGGACGATGGTGGTCACATCTACCACAATCTCTTGTTCAAAAGTGGCGTCCTGCTCTGTGTGCAGCGATCTCCAGCTTGTGATTGACGCTTCGAGATGGTTGTCGGCAGGTGCGAAAGTTCGGCCACGAACGTAATCGATAGTCGTGTTATCTGGGGCAATTAAGGCTGTGAATGCCGAGAACTCTGTCGCCATATTGCACAGCGTGAAGCGTGCCTCCATGCTCAGTTGATCAATGGTGGTACCGCAGAATTCGATCACCATTCGATTGCCGCCATTGGCGCCGTATTGGCTAATAAGAAACAGGATGAGATCTTTTGCGGTAACTCCCGGGTTTAGCTCGCCGTCAAAACGCACTCTCATTTGTTTGGGCTTTTGACTGCGCAAAGTTTCTGTCGCCAGAACTTGTTCGCAATCACTAGATCCAATACCCCAGGCGAACGCGCCAAGAGCGCCAAGAGTGCAGGTGTGGCTGTCTGGGCAGACAACGGTAAAGCCGGGCAGGGTGATACCTTGCTCTGCTGAGATTAGATGAGAGATGCCCTGATCTGGGTCATTGACGTCGAACAGACGAATACCCGCTTGCCGCGTTGTGGCACGGGTTGTGGTGATGAATTCGGTGCCGCCGGGCATCAGGGTTTGGTCACCTCGGCCTGGAAACGTATCGATAATATGATCCATAGCGCAAAACACATGGGCGGGATTGCGCACCTGGCGACCATTTTCGGCAAGACTGGTCAGTGCGATGCTGCCAGTACGTTCGTGCATGAACACGCGATCTATATAGAGTAACGAGGAGCCATCTGCGAGCTGCGTTACTTCATGGTTAGACCATAGTTTGTCGAATAGCGTTTTTGGCACAGGCACGCTCGTTATCGGTTGAAATTGGAAGTGAGCTCAAATCCTTTGGGCAAGCCGGCATCAGGGGTGAAACCATATACGGGGTCGTTCGGTAAGGTGGTTAGCAGGAATTTCCTTATTTCAATGAGCTTTTCGAGATTTATTCCGGTGTTAACACCCATCGCTTCGAACATAAATACTAGATCTTCCGTCACAATGTTACCGCTAGCACCGGGCGCAAATGGACAGCCACCCAGACCGCCCTGTGAGCTGTCGAAGGTTCTAATACCCGCTTGATACGCCGCGAGAGCGTTGGCTAACCCCAAGCCTCGCGTGTTGTGTAGATGAATGCTGGTGAGCTTTTCGTTGCCAACCGCTGACTTTATCCGCTTCACAAGACGTGTCACTTGCGCGGGGTTGGCATAACCGGTGGTGTCAGATAAGCCTACCTCTGCGGCGCCGTTGGCCATGAGCAGTTCTGCCTTCTCGACGACCACGTCTTCCGGTATTGGGCCCTCCAGAGTACAGCCGAAGGCGGTCGACAGGCTGGCTTCGAAATGCGGGCGCTGTTCTATTGGCAGGCTGTCTATGTGTTGGCGAATCTTTGCGATGTCTTGCAACACCTCGGCATGGCTGCGATTGAGGTTTTTGCGAATGTGGGTTTCGCTCACCGAGAAGGGCAGGGATATCTTTTTTGCGCCGGCGTCTATAGCCGCCAGTGCGCCGTGGAAATTGGGTACGAGCACCGCAACTTCGAGGTTTTTGATGTCCTTGCAGCCGGCGACTACCTGCGCGGTATCGGCCATCTGCGGGAGTAGTTTTGCTGAGACAAACGAGCCCACTTCAACTTCAGCAACGCCACAGTTCGCAAGGTCTTTGATCCAGCTTATTTTGGCGCTAGTGGGCATCAGTGTATCGATGCTTTGCAACCCGTCCCGAGGACCTACTTCGCTGATGAGAACGTCTGTTATTGGCGCCATGAGGCAGGGGTCCTTAAATATAGTTGGCAATGGGCAGCAAGGCTGACCCCATCATACTATAATGATATGCTTATAGATCATATAGTCAGCGAGCAGGCATTATCAGTGGGCAAGCCAACCGGTTCTGCCGGTTCTGCCGGCACTGGCCGGGCCGGGCTTGTGCGTCTATTGAGCTGACTATTGACGGTGAATTGGAGACAAAATGACGCAGACGCTACCTTTGGAGGGGATCGAAGTTGTTGAGTTTTCCCATATGGTTATGGGGCCTTCTGCTGGTGTAATTCTGGCTGACCTTGGCGCAGAAGTGGTAAAGGTGGAGCCTCCCGGCGGCGACAAAACGAGAAATCTGCTCGGCTCCGGAGCGGGCTATTTTTCGATGTATAACCGCAATAAGCGGAGCATCTGTGTCGATATGAACTCCGAAGCCGGTCGCGAGGCGATCTTCCGCTTAACCAAGACTGCGGATGTGGTGATTGAGAACTTTCGGCCCGGAGCACTCGAAAAAAAGGGCTACGGCTACGCTGCACTGTCCGCGGAAAACCCGGGTTTGATCTACTGTTCTGCCCGGGGTTTTCTTCAAGGCCCTTATGCGCACCGGGCGGCTCTTGATGAAGTTGTGCAAATGATGGGTGGTCTGGCCTATATGACAGGCCCGCCAGGAAAACCCTTAAGGGCTGGTGCTTCTGTTATCGATGTCATGGGTGGCATGTTTGGGGTGATTGGTATTCTTTCTGCACTCGAACAGCGGCGGCGTACTGGTCGTGGTCAAAATCTCGCCACATCACTGTTTGAAAGCACCGCATTTCTAGTGGGTCAGCACATGGCCCAGTATGTGGCGACGGGTGAGCCTGCAGCGCCAATGCCGGCTCGGGTCTCAGCATGGGCTGTTTATGAGGTGTTTGATACGGCGGATGACGACAGGCTGTTTGTAGGTGTGGTCAGCGATACCCAGTGGACAATTTTTTGCGAGGAGTTCGGGCTTACTGATTTCTCGCAGGATCGTCTGCTGGACAGCAACGCGCAGCGGGTAAAGCGTCGTGATGAAATAATTCCAGTGGTGCAGCGCCTCTTTAAGGGGTTTGGTATTGAAGAGTTGGTGGCCAAGCTGGATCGGTGTGGTCTGCCGTATGCGCCTATCTCAAAACCGGAAGATCTATTTGAAGATGAGCACCTGCTTAACTCTGAAGGTTTGTTGCCGGTGGACTTTCCCAACGGTAAGACCGCGGGTTTGCCGGCGTTGCCGATCTCGATGTCGGGCCAGCGTCTGGGCTTGCGACGTTCAGTACCAAAGACGGGTGAGCACACTCGAGAGGTGCTTGGGGACTTGGGATACTCTGATGCAGAGATAGATAATCTGCTAGATAGCGTCTAACAGGCAGCGGCCACTCGGCTTAGCGTGTTTCGAGTAGCTTACCGAAACCGTATACCTTGTCTTGGATTTCGTTTTGTCGAAGCGCATTCCAGTAGGTCGCCGTATTGATTGCGATGACCGGTTTGTCGAGCCATTTCTCAGCAGCAGCCGCCAGGCGGGTCATTGAGAGGTTTGTGCCTACCTGTAAAAGTGCATCAACGTCATCGCCGTTCAGGCGCGTCAGCGTTTCGATCAGGCTTTTTTCAGGGACTTGAGCGATCGCAGTCCACGATGGGCAACGCAGGCACTCATCTCTGACAGTCGTGATGCCATGGTCGCTCAGATAGCGACTCACCTGCTCGTTGGCGACCGGGAAGTAAGGTGAAAGAAAGGCCACTCGTTTGATGCCGCCGTAGGCTTGAATGGCTGCGACCAACGACTCAGAACCCATGGTCAAGCCGATGCCAGCGGCAGCTTCGATATTGGCCTTCCATTTGGCAGCGCCTTCAGCGCCGCCATAGAAGGTGACTGCTGACATGCCCATAACCAGATGATCTGGGTTACAGGTCAAGACGCCGCGTACGGCATCCAACGTATTTTCAGAGATTTCGAGTGTGCCTGCCATAAAGGTTTCGTTCGATATGGCGTTGGCATCTTCGACAACAATGCGGCTGTAGTGATTGGTAACGCCAGGGACACGCAGATCATCGAAGTCGGGTTGCACGATGGTATTAGTGGATGGCCCAAGCACGCCAAATGATTTTCTGAAGGCCAGTTGGTCTTTCATGGTCTTTCCTGCTCTGCCTTTGTTGCTTTGGAGTTCTGGTATTCAGGATTCAGGTTTGCGCGTTAGCCTCTTGTAGGCTTGTGAACATAGCCTGCTTTAAGAGAAACGCGCGGCGCTGCTCTTGGTCGCTGCTGAGAAATCGCATCTGCTCAAGTCGTTGTTTTTGGCCGGCACTGGCGCCGTGCTCCATCAACAGCTTGTTCTGGATAGTTTGTGCCTGAATGAAGTTGTGGGTGGTCGCATGGCGTTGACGACCAAACAATTCAAAGGCGCGATTGTCGTGGCCCTGGGAAAGGCAGTGCACCACTTTCTCGCACAGGTTTTGCGCATCGTGTATGCCGCTATTCATACCAAAGCCACCCAGCGGATTATTCAAGTGCGCTGCGTCACCTACAAGGAAAACCCGGCCGTGATCGAATCGTGTCACCACTCGCTGGTGTACCCGATAGATAGTTCGATGCTCTGTTTCTACGTTTGATATACCCGTCAGGCGCGTCAATACCTGTTCCTTGTAGTCGTCAGACAGCAGGAAGTCATCGGGTTGATCTTCAGAAGCGGGCACCAATATTCGCCACACGCTGGGAACCCTGAGTAGTACCAGCCATTCTTCTGGGTCGGATACGTAGCTAACGTAGGCCAGATTTTTTATGTGGTCGCCCAGTTCAAGCTTGGTCGACAGCGTAAGAAATTTTTCGGGATAGGTGAAACCGTCAAACTGTGCGTTCAACCATTTCCGCACGATAGAGCCGCCGCCGTCGGCGGCGATTAGGTAGTTCGCTTTGACCTTAACAATGTCGCGACTGTTCTCAAGCGACACCTCTACCCCTGTGTCGGTTTGGGAGAAGTGGGTCAGGCGATGACCAAACTTGACCTCTGCCTTTGGGTGTTTTGTGAGTCGTTGGGCGAGTAGGCCAGCCATCACGTGTTGTTCGCACTGCACTCGAAATGGGAACTTTGTGTGGTCGGCAAGCTCGGTGAGGTCAAACTCGATGACTTCGCCGGTTTGCCGTTCGCGAAAGTGATAGATCGGTGCTTTCAAGCCGCGGTCGACTATTTCGTCAGCCAGGCCGAGTTTTTCGAGCATTTCCATGGTGGGGGGGTGGAATGTCGATGCACGTAGATCTTGAGCGCAATCAGGACCCGCCTCACACAGCAGTACCTCGATGCCCATCGACGCTAAAAGATATGCGGCAAAGGTGCCGACGGGGCCAGCACCTGCAACAATGACCTGAACTGATTCTGTTTCGGCTATTGCCGTGTTGGTGGCTTCCATGCCGATCATTTTATTTCAATCAAAAACATAAAGATATACTATTAGGACTATCAATAGGCCGATAAGGACCAGCTATGCCATCAGGTACGTCATCCGGGTCAAAATTCCAGGAATTTTCTTACGCATGGCGAATTGTGGTCGCGTCTGCCTTGGGCATTGGTCTGGGGCTGTCGCCAATTCCAATCTATACGTTGGGTGTGTTTGCCGCGCCCTTGTCTGAAGAGTTTGGTTGGCGCATCGATCAAGTGTTTGCGGCGCTGCCGATACTGACGCTCTGTGCGTTGCTGCTGAGTCCTGCGGTTGGTTTGCTGACTGATCGAGTCGGTGTGCGTCGAGTCGCCCTAGGGTCAATTTTTGGCTTCGGCATAGGCCTGATGTTGCACGCACTGAACCCTGGTTCTTATCCCCTGTATCTTGCTACCTGGATGATGATCGCAATTCTGGGGGTGGGTACGCTGCCTATTACCTGGACGCGGGTTATTAACAATTGGTTCAGCGACCACAGAGGGTTGGCGCTTGGCTGTTCGTTAGTGGCCACGGGCCTGTTTGGTGTGTTTGCCAAATTCTATGTGGCTTATCTCATCGAGGCGGTGGGCTGGCGGATGGCCTTTGTTGGGCTTGGGGTCTTGCCTTTGTTGGTCGCCTTGCCGGTTGCTATTTTCCTGTTTCGCGACACAGATGATCCGCAGGTGCCTGAAGACAAAAAGCCGCAGCTGAGTGTGAATAGCGTGGCGCAGAACGATCTGGGCATGACATCCAAACAGGTCTTCCAGGATTGGCGCTTTTATTTGATGTGCTTATGCTTTGTGGCGATCTCGTTTGGTGTTGGCGGCATTATTCCAAACTTGGAAAGTCTTTTTGGTTCGAAGGGTTTTGGCCGGTCCGACGCCGTGACACTTGCGAGTTTGATTGGTGTGTCGGTCGTGGTAGGGCGTCTGGGTGGTGGCTATCTTATTGATCGACTCTGGGCGCCAGCGGTTGCTGCTGTGATGCTCATTTTGCCGGCCTTATCCTGCTACTTCCTGATGCAGAACGATCTGACCTACGCGGCTGCAGCGGTGGCGGTGTTGCTGGTTGGGTTGACTGCGGGTGCAGAGCAAGACCTGATGGCCTTTTTGGTGGCTCGTTACTTCGGTATGAAGAGCTATGGCGTTGTCTACGGGGTGTTATACGGCAGCTTCGCGCTTGGCGCGGGCTCTGGCCCCTGGTTAATGGGTAGGGTTTACGAAGCGAGTGGAACCTACGATCAAGTGTTGGGCTATGCGGGTATTGCGTTTGTCGTAGGGGCCTTGCCGTTGTTGTTACTTGGTAAATATCGAGATTTTACGGCGTCGGGTACGGCGCCTGTGGGTGCAGCCTGACGAGCTTGCGCTACTGGATGTGTCCGTCATGGTTATCCAGGTACCAGCGGGCAAGCTCTTCGCGGGTGGCGAACCAAACACCATCCTGTTTTTTTGCAAAATCGAGAAACTCGCGAATAGCGGGCATGCGGTAGGCGCGGCCTGATACATGTGGGTGCAGTCCCAGGTTCATTAACCTTGAGCTGTTCGCGCGGATAGATTCGCTAAGGAGTTCGCTGAGTTCGCATTTCAGCACGTCGACAAACTGATCGTTGGTGTATCCCCGTCGAGTCATGAGTGTGAAGTCGTTGATTTCGTTAGAATAAGGTATGCCCACGATCGGGCCGTTTGGCGTTTCGATCAGGTAGGGCTGGTCGTCGTTCATCAGGTCGCAATAGAACAGCAGGCCATTCTTTTTGATGATGCTGCAGGTGTTCATGGTGCCGCGCAGTGATGACGACAGCCATCCCAATGCGGGTTTGCCGATAGCATCGGTGTACACATCAAGCGTTGCCTTGATGATCTCTTCTTCTTTAACGGGGTCGTCTGCAAAGTTGGTCATGAGCTCGCCTTGCTCGTAGTTGTGCGCGAGCATTTCCCACTTACGCTCCTTAACCGCTTCGATGATCTGCGGTATTTCTAGTGCGGTTTTGGCGTTCATGGTGCAGCTTAAGGGGATGCCTGCGTTATCGAAGCATTCGAACAGGCGCCAGATGCCCACCCGTTGGCCGTATTCTCGCCAGGTGAAATTTGGGAAATCGGGTACGTTGCCGGGCAGCAAGTCAGGCAGGATTGGTGGGCCGCCCGCGTAGTAGGGTTTGTCGGTGTCTTTTACCAGGTCCCAATACTCCAGGTTGGCGGTAATGATTAGGGCCACCTTGGCGCCGTTAGGAAATTGCAGTTGCCCGCGTGAAGGGATGGCTGAGAAGGGGTATTTCATTACTGCGGTTGCCTAGCTGATAGCGCCTGAGTAAGAGCGCCTGAGTAAGAGTGCTTTGTTAGGTTTGGGTTGCGAGGTCGGTAATGACCTGTTCGAAGCGTTGTTTGGTATCTGCGTTGCGGACCTCGGCGGCTTCCTGGGCGATGACGCTGAACAGATTGTCGAGGAATTTTTGGCGTCTGGCTTCGCGCCGCTCAAGATCGGCCTGCGTAGGGGTATAAGCTTCAATGTCATCAGGCGAAAACGCGCCTTTCTCAGTAGCAACACTCTCCAGCGTATCCAGCCGATCGCGCATTGCCGAGTGTTCTTGCGCCAGCACCGTGACCATGTGCATCAGGTAGTCGACGCCCGGGGCGCTGTAAAAGTCTGGGCGCTTACCTTTTATAATTTTATTTGAGTTCATCTTGTTTCTTCTCTCCTGAGTTATTTTCGAGCGATGAGTACTTCCCAGCCGCCGCCGGGCGCGTATTCCCCGGCGGTGAACTCCCGATCGGTCAACTCGGTGGCCATTTCTTCGGTGTACGATTCGTCAGCACTTGCCGCAGCAAATTCCATGATTGCCATAGGCGCGGTATCGAAGTGAGTCGTCGCTTTATCGAAGCCGGCATCAGCCGACAGTTGAATCTGATCTTTGGTGCGCATGGCACTCCAAAACGGCTCGTTGTTGTACCAGGTTTCATTGTCGAGAATCAGTTGGGTGTAGGCGTCCATGTCACCAAAGGGTGGCAGGTCGGCGTGGATCACCGCACCGCCGGGAGCCAGCAGGCGGTGACATTCCTTGAATATGCGCGGTAGAGCTTTGGTGGAAGTTTCGTGCAACAAGATGTGGGAAACAATCAGGTCAAAACTGCCACTTTCAAAACTAGTCTGTTCAGCATTCATTTGGGCGAAATGAACAGGCATTCCCATGCCTTCGGCTCGGTGGTGGGCGTAGGTCAGGCAGGCTTCGGAGACGTCGATAGCGTGTACTTCTGCATCTGGGAACAACTCTGCATAGGGCAGGGTTGAGTGCCCTACGGTGCACCCCAGATCCAAAATCCTCTTAGGCCGCAGGTCGGGGAGATTGCGTTTGACGTAGTTGCAAACCGAGCGACCCATGTCGTCGTTGTTGGGGCCCATGTAGCCCATTGAGTAGAGATAGACGCCTCTGTCGTAGAGTGCGCCGGTATGCAGCTTTGCTGCATCTGCTGGCCCGCAGTAACCACCAGGCATGCAGTGAATGTCTAATGAAGATACGTAGTTAGGTATTTCAAAATTGGCATCAAGCGTAAGGCTGCCGCCGGCCGGAGCGATGTCGTTGGCTCGCGAGGCTAATCCTTGTGTATCCGCCTCAATCGCATCTATGACACTGAACCACTGCAATTCCTGGCTGCTGCGATTGAGGCAGAGATAAGCCTGAAAAAGGGGATCGTCAGCAAAACTCTGTCTAGCCTCGCGATGATCCTCTGGGGCCTTGCCGTGGTCGTTTGCATAGGCCGGTACGGCCCGTTGAAAGTAGACGCCAGAAACCGCGGGCAGGATGCTTTGTTGGATGTGGGTTTTGAAGCTCTTGACGAACTCTTGCCTGGCGCGGTCATCACAATCACTGGCGACCAGTACGGGGTGTTGGGCCTGTTGGAAGGTGTTGAGTGCGCTGGAGTCCATGTTATTTCCTAGGTTTTTTATTTGCTGGAGTAAGGCCGACGGCTCAAAAATGACGGGGACGAAGCGGCAGCAAGCGGTAACAAAAGGAGGGTTGTTGTTGCTTAGGCTTCCCTTGGAAGGTTAGCATATAAATATATCATTAATCACTGGGTTTGTTTAGGATAAGCTGTTAAATATCCACAGCTTTCGATTGCCCACACCGTTCGGGGAACTGCTATTGAATAAACCGTTAGAGGGCGTTCGAATACTCGATCTCACCCATATGTTATCTGGCCCCTACGGCGCCATGATCCTTGCTGATATGGGTGCGGAACTGATCAAGGTCGAGCCGGGTAAGGGCGAGGCCACGCGCCAATTGTTGGCCACCGATCCGGTGCATTCCATTGACGGTATGGGGGCTTACTTCATTACCCTGAATCGGAATAAGAAGAGCGTGTGCATCGACCTCAAGAGCGAGTCTGGTTTGGCTGTGTTTTATGATCTGGTGCGTAAATCTGACGTGGTCATCTATAACTTTGGTGCGGACGTTCCAAAGCGTCTAAAGATCGACTTTGACAGTCTGCGTACGGTCAATCCGGCCATTGTGACCTGCCTCATATCAGGCTATGGCTCTGAGGGCCCGAACTATCAGCGTCCGGCTTTTGATCAGGTCGCTCAGGCTACCGGCGGTGGCATGTCAATTACCGGGCCGGATGTCGACCATCCCACCCGCGCAGGAATACCCATTGGTGATCTGGGCGGCGGTATGTTTGCTGTTATGGGTATTTTGGCTGCGCTTCGCGAGGTGGGTGTCAGCGGTGAAGGTCAGCACGTCGATATCAGCATGCTCGATGTGCAGATTTCGATGCTTAACTACATGGCGACAATGCACTTTATGTCTGGCGAAAATCCAGTGCCTATTGGTAACGATCATTTTGTTCATGTCCCCTATAACAGCTTCCAAACGGCGGATGGGTTTATGGTCGTTGCCGTTATCAGCGATAAGTTTTGGCATCACCTGAAAGAACTCGTGCAATGCCCACAATTGGATAAGACGGAGTACGACATGCAGCCTGGGCGGTTGGCTGCGAAGGAAGTGATCAATAACCGCTTACAAGAGATATTCCTAGAACAGCCCACAGAATACTGGTTGAAAGGGATGTCTGAGAAACGTATACCTTGTGCACCGGTTAACAGCTTCAGCGAGGCATTGGCCGATGAGCAAGTGCTCCACAGAAATATGGTTGTCGAGCTGAAGCATTCGAATGGTAAGTCGACCAAAGGGCCGGGCAATCCGATCAAGTTTTCCAGAACCAACGAAGAGTCTTTCTCGGCAGCGCCAATACTTGGTGAGCACACCGAAGAGGTTCTAGCATCGGTTCTTTCATATACACCCGATAAAATCGCCAGTCTTCAAAGCGATGGAACAGTGAAACAATCATGAGTACCCAATCCTCAGACTTCGTTACCATCAATGACGTCAGCCCACGAGACGGGTTACAAAATCAGTCCAAGTTGCTGAGCCCGGCACAACGAGTGAGGCATATCGAAGCGTTGCTGGCAGCCGGGGTTAAGAACATCGAGGTGGGTAGCTTTGTCTCCCCCAAAGCGGTCCCAGCTATGGCGGGCACCGATGAGGTGTTTCGTCAGTTACCCGCGGGTGAGGCTGGCTACAGCGTACTGATTCCTAATCGCAAAGGTTATGACCTTGCATTGCGTGCTGGCGTTGAAGCTATTTTAGTTGTGGTTGCCGCCTCTGAAACCATGAATCAGCAAAACGTCAACATGTCGGTGCAACAATCGCTGGATATCTGTTCGGACCTGCTTGCTCAAGGTAAAGCAGATGGCAAAAAAATGATCATGTGCGTGGCTACTGCGTGGGAGTGTCCTTTTGAAGGCGCGGTTGAGGCTGCAGCTGTAGAGCAGATCGTTCGCCAGTGCGTGGATGCGGGTGCTGAAGAAATTGTTTTGGCCGACACAATCGGCGCGGCTGATCCAGCTGGCGTGAAGTCGCTGCTGTCGCGACTGGTCGCGGAGTTTGGGGTTGATCCATTTGCCTGTCATTTTCACGATACGCGGGGCTTTGGTGTTGCTGACGTCTACGCGGCTCTGGAATGTGGTGTTCGCAAGTTTGATGCGTCGGTCGGTGGGCTAGGTGGTTGCCCGTTTGCACCAGGCGCTTCTGGCAATGTAGCTACTGAAGACGTTGTTCTCATGTTGCATCAGATGGGCATGAAAACAGGTATCAACCTTGAGTCTTTAGTAGCAGCAAGTGATTTGATTGGCGAGCTGACCGGTGTTGATACTGGTGGTAACGCATCTACCTGGCTAAAGCGACAAATAGAAAAGAGCGCCTAGCGAAATAACTTTATACACATCGAATTGGGGATTACCGAATGAGCTATCGGTTAGGAGTGGATGTTGGTGGCACGTTCACCGACTTGTTGCTGATAAACGAAGAGACTGGAGAGACGCACTCGGCAAAGGTGCCATCGACGCCTGCAGACCCTTCCGTTGGCGTTTTGTTAGGCATTGAGCGCCTGGTTGAAACGGCGTCTCTGGATCTATCCAATATTGACCGTGTCATGCACGGTACAACCATTGCCACGAACGCGGTGTTGACAGGCAAAGGCTCAAAGGTTGGGTTAATCACAACCAAAGGCTTCAAACATATTTTGCAGGTCGCACGGTCGTTTTGTCCGGGAGGTCTGGGCGGCTGGGTAAGCTACGTTAAGAAACCCCTGTTGGCGCCGCTTGAGTTGACGATTGAAGCGGATGAGCGAATGGGGGCTGACGGTAAAGTGGTCGCCGGGTTAGATGAAGACGCTCTCCGTCGGGACCTCGACGCCCTGCACAAGACGGGGGAGGTTGAAGCGCTAACAATCTGTTTGGTTAACTCTTATCTGAACGGGATCCATGAGCAGCAAGTGCAGAAAATCGCTGCTGAAAAGTTTTCTGGTGTGCCGGTGTCGATTTCAAGCGATGTTGTTCCTGAGATGCAGGAGTATGAGCGCGCAGAAACGACCGTTGTTAACTCCTACGTTCGCCCAGAAGTTGAAAAATACGTAACGAACCTTGAGAGCGCCTTAGAAAAGCGCATGGGTGCTGATACTCAACTGTCTATTCTTCGTTCGGATGGGGGCCTAGCCTCGGGCCGAAGCGCTGCCGAACGACCGGTAAACCTCCTGCTGTCGGGGCCTGCCGGTGGTGTTTCGGGGGCTATCTATTTTTGCAGCCGGGGTGGTTACGATAACGTGCTGACTTTTGATATGGGCGGCACTTCAACTGACGTTGCCCTGATTCAAAACTCAACCCCCCGAATTCGTCGTGAGACTCGAGTTGGCGATGTGACTGTTCGTTCGCCATCTGTCGACGTTCGTACGGTTGGGGCTGGTGGCGGTTCGATCGCCTTTGTCCCTGAGTTGACCAAGGCGCTCCGAGTAGGGCCTGAATCTGCCGGTGCCGAACCAGGACCGGCGGCCTATATGAAGGGGGGCAAGTTGCCGACGGTATGCGATGCCAACGTGGTGCTTGGCTATCTGCCTTCGGACGTCCAGCTTGGTGGCGCCATGCAGATCGATAAGGAGGCAGCGGTTACGGCGGTGAAAACTGTTGCTGACGCGCTGGGTATTGGTGTGATGGAAGCGGCTGAAGGCATCGTCAAAATTGCCAACGAAGCCATGTTTGGAGCGTTGCGCGTTGTCTCGGTTGAGCAGGGTTTCGATCCAAGGGAGTTTGCACTCGTTGGATTTGGCGGCGCAGGGCCGCTGCATGCCAATGCGCTCGGTACGCTAACAGGAGCCTGGCCGGTCATTATACCGCCGGGTCCAGGCGTTCTCTGCGCTTATGGTGATGCAACCACTCGAATTCAAGATGAGGCTTCACGTACCTATGTGAAGATGATGAAAAACGTGTCGTTGCCTGCGCTTAAGGAGGAGCTGGTCGCGTTGCAAGAACGAGCGGAAAGTTCGTTGTTAGCTGATGGTATTGCGCGTGAGGATCTGGTTGTCAGCTATCAGATGGATATGCGTTACGTCGGCCAAGCGTTTCAACTCACCATAGACTTCGATAAGGCAGAGCTCGATGCCAAAGGTACGGCGTTGTTTGTTGAGTCATTTGATGAGGAACACACGCGACTATTTACGTTCGCGCTGGAGGATGGCCACGAGGTGGTTATGTTGCGTGCGATTGTCTACGCAAAGAATGCGCCGTTGCCTGAACTAAAAGTTGTTGATAGCGCGGGTAGTCTCAACGACGCCAAGATTGCTGAGACTGAAATTTTCTATAATGGCAAAACACACAAGGCCACTATCTATGCTCGTGGGGCATTAGGTTCGGGGCATGTCGTTCCCGGTCCTGCAATTGTCAATGAAATGGACTCTACCACCGTGATTTTACCTGGTCATATTGCAAGCGTAGACCCGGTTGGGAATTTGCTGATCAAGCCTGAGGAGACACACTAATGGGTGCTGTACTTGTTGAAACTAACGCGTCTCCATTCGAAAAGACTGAAGTAGATGCCATCACAGTCGACATTATTGAAAACGCGCTGTCCAACGCCCGAGAAGAAATGGATGCCGTACTGTTTCGCACGGCGATGAGCCCGGGTATCAGGGAGCAGGGTGATTGTTTTCCAATGATCGCCAACCGCGAAGGGAAAATGGTTGTCGGGCAATTTGGCTCGTTCATTCGCGGCTTTCTCGACGCGTATGAGGGAGAAATCGAAGATGGCGATATCATTCTCACGAACGACCCATATATGTGCAACGCCGCTGTCAGTCACCTGCCTGATTGGTTGGTGCTGGTGCCCATATTCAAGGACGGCCGATTGATTGCCTGGAGCGCGATGTTTGGTCACATGTCCGATAACGGTGGGATGGTGCCCGGCAGTATTCCTATTAGTGCGGAGAACATCTTCCAAGAAGGTATTCAAATTCCGCCCACTAAAATCTATAAGAAAGGCGTGCTGCAAGAAGAAATTCTTGAACTCATCTTGCACAACGTGCGCACTCCCGAGTGGAATCGCTTTGACCTAAATGCACTCATTGCATCTTGTCGTACCGCTTCCAAGCGTTGTGTTGAATTGGCAGAACGCTTCGGTGATGAAGTGTTTGATACCACGCTTAGTATCATGCTCGATCGTAATCTGATTGCCATGAAAGCGATCATTCAAATGTTGGTTCCTGAGGACGAACCCTGCATTTTCGAAGACTATATTTGTGATGACGGCGTTGGTATGGGGCCGTACAAGATCAAATGCAAAATGTGGCGGGAGGGTGAGAAGGCGATCTTTGACTTTGCGGGTACTGACCCGCAGGCGAAGAGCTCGGTGAACTTCTACGTCAATGAAGAATTGTTCAAGATGTTTTTTGGCTCATTCACCATCAATCTTGTCGATCCTCAAATTGTCTTCAATGACGGTTTCTACGATCTGGTCGATGTTCGAATTCCAGAAGGTACACTGCTAAAGCCGACATATCCTGCCGCCCTGTCAGGGCGTACCCACGCATTGGGCCGGTTGTTTGATGTGTTAGGTGCGTTGTTGGGGCAGGGTGCCCCAGACGTTCTGAATGCCGCAGGCTTTTCAGATAGCCCGCACCTGTTTTACTCTGGCTACGATGACAAGGGCGAGTGGTTTCAGCTCTTCCAAATCGGTTTTGGTGGTATACCGGGTCGTCCTGTTGGTGATGGGCCCGACGGACATTCACTGTGGCCTGGTTTTACCAATGTACCTAATGAGTTTATTGAAGCTTATTTCCCGCTGCGGATCAGTGCTTATGAAACGATTCCTGACTCAGGCGGCGCGGGTCTGCATCGCGGCGGCAACGGCTTAAACGTGGCTTACGAATTCTTGTGTGATGGCAAGATCGCGATCCACGACGATCGCTGGTTGACCTACCCTTGGGGCGTCAATGGTGGCAAACCAGGTCTTCGTTCTACCAAGCAAATTATGCGCGCGGATGGTTCGAGTGAGTATCTACCGTCAAAATGTGATGGCATAGAAGTCAAAAAGGGCGATGTACTGCACTTCAACACCTGGGGTGGTGGTGGTTGGGGTGATCCGCTGCAGCGAGATGCTGAATTGGTGTTGACGGATATCCGTCGTTCGCTGGTAAGTGTGGACGGCGCTTTGGCCTATGGAATTGTTATTGAAGGCTCTGCAGATGACGCGCCATCGTTACGGGTTGATGCGGCTGCTACCAAGGCTCTTCGCGCGAAGATGGCTAACGAACGGGAATCCATTCTGCTATTTGACAGAGGTGGAACCATCGAAGAGATCAAAGCCCGGTGCTTGGAAGAAACCCATTTGCCACCACCGGAAGCTCCAAGCTTTCCGAGCTAGAGTCCAGTGGGGTTGCCCTGCTTAGCTGGCAGGGCATTCGATTCTCTAGGTCGCATTCTGCCCGGCGGTCGCTACCCCAACCGCCGCGATAATCTGCTCGACCTGTTCGTCGGTGTGCGCAGCGCTTAACGAGCAGCGAATCAGACTAGAGCCGTCGGGTGACGCTGGCGGCACAATCAGGTTGGTATAAACACCTTCAGCCAACAGTCTCTGCCACACGGACATTGCGTACTCAGCAGAGTGACAACGCACGGCAACCACAGGTGATATCTGTGGGCCGAGCGTCAGACCAAGGTCAGACAGGCCGTTGTAGAGCCGTGTTGCTATTGTCCATAACCGTTCCCGGCGCTCGGGTTGTTCACGCAGCAGCTTGAGGGCCGCGCGCGTGCTGGCAACCACAGACGGGCAGGGTGATGCGGTGAAAATGAACGGGCGGGAAGTGTAGCGAAACAGCGATAGCTCTTCGTGGCGGCTCACACAATAACCGCCGGTGGCGCCCAGGCTTTTACTGAAGGTGCCGACAATAAAGTCGACCCGGTTGAGTACGCCTTCTGCCTCGGAAAGACCTCGACCGTGCTCGCCCATGGTGCCTAGTGAATGGGCTTCATCAACCAGCAGCATAGCGCCATATTTTTCGCAGACGTCACAAAACTCTGACAGTTTTGGGTAGTCGCCCAAAATGCTGTACAGGCCTTCAATGGCGACCAGTGCTGAGCTCGCGCGATCGCCCAGTCGGCGCAGGCGTTTGTCGAGGCTATCAGGGTCGCTGTGTTTGAAACGGTAGATGTCAGCACCCGACAGTTTGCAGCCGTCGTAGAGGCTCGCGTGGGCGTCAGCGTCGAGCATTACGACATCGCCCGGACCGACGAGTGCTGCGAGAGTGCCGAGGTTGGCGCCGTAGCCGGTAGAGAACAGCATGGCTTGCGGATAGCCGTAAAATTCAGCGATCTCTTGTTCGAGTAAGACATGGTCGGCGTAGTTGCCATTCGCCATGCGTGAACCGGTGGTGCCGGTACCCGACTGAGTCAGTGCGTGCTTGGCAGCGTCAATGCATTCAGGTTCGAACGTAAGTCCGAGGTAGTTGTTGGTGCCCGCTAGAATGGTGGGTTTGCCGTTGATCTGGGCAGTGGTCGCGTCAATGGCGCGTTCCATCACTACCTGTGTTGGGTTGGTGCCAAGCTGACTCAGAGAGTCACGTTTTTCCGCCGCCTCGGCAAACTTGTCGAACAGTGAATTCATTCTACGCCCTGAGCAATGACGGCTTCTGCCAGATCGTTAAGTGTTTGAATGTTGGCGAGGCTGTCGAGGTCGATGTTGATGTCAAAGTGGTCTTCCACGTCGGTGACAAACTCCAGTACCACAACGGATTCTAGGCCGAGGCTGTTAATGAGTGTGGTCTGGTTAAGAGTCTGCGCATCATCGGTAAGGAAGCCGCGCAAAATAGTTTCCAACGCGCTGTGTACGCTAATGGGGGAGGTAGAGGAAGTGTTGTCGCTCATGGTGTTTGGTTATTACTCGCTTTGGTTGAAGTAACAGGCGCAGCCATCGGCTAACACTATTGACGGTTGCCAGTCGGTAGCGCTGCTGAACGCGGAATTATCGCAGAGCCAGCGCGGGTAACCCAGCTCTCTGGCCTTTCCGGGTGTCAGTATCGGTTGGTAGCGGAAAATTCTGGCTAAAAACAGGTTCACCGCACCCACACTGCCCAGAATCCATGCGGGTATGGGTAAGGTCAACGGCATGCGGTCGGGATTGAGTGCGCGCGCGATTTCTGCCCAGCTATAAGTGTCGACTGTGCCGTCGTGAATGTTGTAAGTCTGACCGCCGGGCATGTCGGGAGTCTGTAACCAGGCCCGGATGGCAGACGTTAAGTCGGTCGCGTGGAGAAACGCGACCCGCTGGTCACGCGGTCCTGGCCGCGGCAGGAGACCGCTGCGAATGGTCTGGAACAGGCCGGCAAGTTCCTGGTCGCCGGGGCCGTAGATCGCCGGAGGACGCAGTACGGTCCATTCGCTAGGACAGTTGGCCAGTTCGGTTTCGCCTGCCCGTTTGCTGGCAGCGTAGTGCGACAGCTGGGGTTGGCTAGCCGCAAGCGATGACACGAGCAACACTCTAGGTAGCGGCAGGGCGAAGTCTGTTTTGTTGTGAAGTGTCTGCAGCGCGCTGGTAAGAGCTCGGGGCGGCAGTACGTTGGCGGGTTCAAAGTCTTGATAGTCGCGACCGCGGACAGCCCCTGCGAGTAGGATGATGGCGTCAGGCTTTTGGGTCTCAATCGCCTTTTGCCAATCTGCACTGCTGTTCTGATCAAACGCGATCTGCTCAACAGGAGGTTGCAGTTCTGGTCTGCGGGCGGTGGTCCCGGCGCGGACTATGGCGGTTAATTCGACGAGGGAGGGCGTTTCGAGTAGCGTCGCTTGCAGGTGGCAACCAATAAAGCCGGTTGCCCCTGTGAGCAGTACTTTTATAAGAAGTTCTCCGAGAGAGCCGCGGGCGTGTGCCGCGGCCGGCGTCGCTTAGGCGACGCTGTCGGCGATGGCGTAGTCTTGGTGTGCAATAACAGCGGCGCTGTTTGCTTCTTCCAATTCAGCCATTTTGGTTGCAGCGAGACGTTGCAGGTAATCGATCTTTGCTCGTGAGCGAGACAGCTTGCCTGATGACGTGCGCGGGAGGGTGCGTGAAGGCACCAGATCAACGTGAACGCTCACGCCAAACTGCCCTTGAATACGCGACTGCAGCTCTTCCGCAAGTTCAGGCTCAGTGTGGCGAGACTCAACCACCATAATCACGCTCTCGTGGCCTTCTGCCTCGTTGACAGAGAACGCCGAGACGTTACCCATGCGAACCTTTGGCACACCTTCAGCGATGTGCTCAAGGTCTTGTGGCCAGATGTTGCGACCGTTGATGATGATTACGTCTTTACGGCGCGCTGTGATGACCAGTTGATCACCTACGCGATAACCAATATCACCGGTGTCGAGCCAACCGTCAGCAGACAGCACTTTGTCAGTGGCTTCTTTGTTCTGGAAGTAGCCCGTCATAACGGAAGGGCCCTGCAGGCAAATGCGTCCGCACTCACGCTCGGGCAACTCGTTGCCTGCGTCGTCGCGAATAGCCAGTTGGTAGCTTGGCAGCAGGTTGCCGCAATCAACAAACTCAAGGCTGTCTTTCGGGTTTTGATCCGTAGCGACTGGCGTGGCCTTACCAAGGTCGGTCATTTCGTACTTATCGACAAGATCGATACCGAGGCCTTCGTTAAGTGGTGCAAAACTTACCGCTAGCGCGCACTCAGCCATGCCGTAGCAGGCAACAAAAGATTTGGGATCGAAGTTGCTGGCTTTCAGTAAGTCAGCAAACTGCTTGAGAGGGCCGGGGTGGATCCGCTCGGCGCCAACGCAAGCGGCACGCCACTTGCTTAGGTCATAACGCTCGCTGTCGGCAACCCGCAGACGCTTAGCAACCAGTGCATAACCAAATGGTGGGCTCGATGCGATCGTGCCGCTGTTATCAGACAGCAGCTTCAGCCAAACACGTGGGCGCATGGCGAAGGTACGAGGGCTCAGGTAATCGGCGGACAGTTGGGCGGCCATTGGCAGTAGCACAAAGCCAACAAGGCCCATGTCATGATAGAAGGGCAGCCAGGAAACAAAACGGTCGTTGTTATCAAGCTTCAGGCCAAACTTGCTGATTTCCTCAAGGTTCATCATGGCCGCGGCTTGCGACACTTCAACACCACGCGGAAATGAGGTGCTGCCTGAGGTGTATTGCAGGTAGGCGGGCTCGTTGCCAGTGAAAGGCAGCAACTCGCAGTTGTGATCTTCTGGTAGTGCATCAAAGACATCGGCTTCACCGCACAGGGTGAGCTCAAGGCCCTCGGTTGCGTTGGTCAGTAGTTTGCTGTGTGACGAAGGGGCCACCGCGATGGCAGCACCACAGGTCTGCAACATTTGACGAATCTGACTGGTCCAGGCGTCGCCACCACCCAGTTGCAGGCCAGCAGGCAGGGCAACCGGCAGCAGACCCGCGTATTGGCTGGCAAAGAAGAAACGCATAAAGAGCGGGTCGGTTTCCGCAACGATGGCGACGCGATCGCCGCGTTGCAGACCCAGGCCGAGCAACTTGCGTGCGAGCACCTTGGCTTCGTCGCGCAGTTCGGCGTAGGTCATGGTGCTTTCGAGTTCACCTTTACCGTCATAGAAGTTGTAGCCGGTGTCGCCACGGGCTGCAAATTCCAAAGCATCAACGAGGTTGGCGAAGCCATCCCGCTTTATTGATGACGATGAAGGGCCCGTAGGTGTCTTCACAACTACAGGAGAAAGGGTGGGCGCGGATACACGATCACTGGTCATAAGTGTGCTAAAACTCTTGCTCTGGCCAAATACCCAGAACCGCGCCTAAACGCAGCCTGGCAAGTCATCAATAGTCATTGTGCTGCCGGTCTTCTTTGAGACTTAAAGCGGCACCGTTTTCAATCATTCTTCTGCAGGGTAGTAGGTCTAGAGACATCGTGCTCTACACGCTGCTCTAGCTGCTTACCCACAGTCGGTTTAGCGCTGCCTCTTCTCCAGGCATCTCCGCGATCTACCAACCTTGCCGCCGCGTTAGCGACGGACTCTTAGCTCACTATCCAAACCACTTCTACCGATGAACTTGGTCGGTAAAAACGGGTGTCCGCACTCGTGTATCCGAGTGTCGTAACCTGCTTTGGCTGGCCCCGTAAACGTGACCGGCCTAACTCTAAATTTCAACAAACCTTTCAATCACTTGGACCGGGTTTCGACCCTGTCCGAGCCAACTTCGTGTTCCTGGTTTACGCCTATTGCAGACCCTTGATGACGGGGTACTGTGCGTTCATCCAAGACACCGGTCACAGCAAGACTTCTTAGCCTGTTGCGACGGGGGGCAAATGTATACTTTTCAGCACTATGAAGCAATTATGATCTTTCGATGAAAACATAATGGAGACGGCTGGGAGAGGGTTGATTGAGTGCCTGATCAGGCCGCCGTCACAAATTTCTGCCATGTATGTTGTCGGTTGTCTCCTAAACCTCGGCACAATGGGCCTCTAAGCGCCTTATTACGACTGTTAAGTTGCCTATTTGGTTAATTGCAAGGCCATTGTAAACAGCTGTTACAACTGGTCGTGGTCTGACCAGTCACACGGTTGGCCACGCTTTGTCCCAAGTGTCTTGGCTAACCATTACATTGACGGGCTTTCGGCGAATGGGACCATGGCCCCCACCCACCGAGTGACCGACGGGGACGTGAGCTGCGGTGTACCAGTCATCAGGCAGTTGCAGCAGTTCGCGCACGCGCGGCTCCTCCATGCACAGCAGCGTTGTTAGAACGCAGCCAAGCCCTTCATTGCGGGCAGCCAGAAGCAAATTTTGGACGGCGGGGTAAACCGAACCGCCACCCACAACACTGGCTCTGGGCTGGTCCTTGTCGGTGATGGCCATAATGCTGGGGTTGAAACAGAACACCGCAATCAGTGGTACAGAGCCCAGATTGTTCGCCAGGTAGTCACCCGCATCGAGGGCGCCTGCGCTCGAAGCTTTCTCGTCGGCCGGCATGGCCTCCATTTTTCTCCGATAACCGACGGTGTAGGCGTCCCAGAGCGGTTTGTAGAGATGCTGAAGCTCCGTTTTAATTTTGGGATCTTCGACCGCCACGATACGCCACGGCTGCATGTTGCCGCCGGTTGGTGCCCAGGTGGCAGCCAACAAAATGCGATTGATGACTGCGGGATCAATGGGGTCACTCTTGATGCGGCGCACCGCTCGCAAGGTGCTCATTGCGTCGTACATATCCATGGTCGGGTCTCCGAAGAAGTCTGTTGAACTGAGAATACAGCGTCTGCTATTTGTCGGCGTAGCTCACACCCATTCCGGCGCGGGCATCGTTGGTTACGCCGTAAGGCGCGATGGGGTAGCGCAGGCCGTTTCTACTTAGCGCCTGCATGCCGGCGATGGTTTTTGGCAGATACGCAGGCGGCATTGCCATCAACAGCTCATCTTCCATAACGCCACCGTAGCGGCGCTCGGCAAAGCAGGGGATGGAGAGTGAGGGTTCGCCGGTTGCAAGGGCACGGCCCCAAGAGTCGGCGCAGGACGACTCGCCCACGCAGCTCCAGTCAAATTTCTTATAGCCCGTCCATTGCAATCCATTGATGAGGATGATCATTTGCGCCGGTGTTGCGTAGATCAGGCAGATGTCAGGTGGTGTCAGTCGACCGCTGGTTAAGGGACTGACGGCCATTGCTTCATACTTGCCGTGGGGGACGACATCCATAGCCGCCTGGTGCACGCTGGCTTCGGCGGCGTTTTCAAACCAGACACCCGCCATGTGTTCGCCCGAGAGCCATTTCTCATTGCGCGGATGCAGGCCGATCACGGTGGCGCACTGGGCGCCCACCAGATCCTCGGCGGTGATACCAACGGTCCAGCCGTTGCGCGAGGCCTGACCCACAATCTGGTCGGTGGTGTGCACGCTGGAGGGGCGTCGTAGCTTAGGGATGGTGTCGAGTTCCGCAGCGGTTGCAAACATCTTCATGCCAATCGGGGTGGTGCGAAGCCGCAGTAGAGCGTTCAGTTGTTGCATGAGCTCCGGCCAATCGTAGCTGTCGGTATCCCGGCCAATGATGTTGGCCTCCTTGTTGGAGTCTCCGGCTGGGCCTGTGTTTGCATTACGTATAGTGGGCTTACTCATGGCGTGTCTCCGTGTAGTTGGCGTTTACTGGCCGGTCTGCAGGGCGTCGGCATAAAGAAAATTTCTTGTCGCCAGCGCGAGCTGTTGTGGCTGGTCGTAGTGCACCTGGTGGCCCGCATTGGGAATCTCAACATGCTGCGTATCGCCGATGGCGTTGAGCCGCTCCTCGAGTTCGCCAGGAAGAAAGTGTCCGGTGTAACCGTCGGCAGCAAACTGATGGCTCCAGTATTCGTGCCCCAGGCTGCCCATTACGATCAGTGTCGGTGCCGTAATCGCGCGCCAGTAGTTGAGGTTAACCGCGTCGCTAACCCCCAGAAAAATCTCTTGGGCGCGAGGGTCAAAAGCCCAGCTAACGGGTTGTGAGGGCGGGGTCGAGGCCGGGGCTGGGGTGGTGCCCCATTGGGCCAGTTGCGCTGCCCAGTCGACCGCCAGCCTCGGGTTGTTTGTGCGCAGTCGGTTTGCCGCTTCTTCGACGCTGGGTAAAACGCGCGGGTTGGTGGCGTAGTCAGCCGTGGTGATGGCCGCTTGCAGCTGTGCGGCTATGCGACTCATCTCATTGGCTTTTGGCATTTCTCGACGCGGTGGCCCAAGGCCATCAACCACAATCAAACGATCTATCTCGGCCGCGAACAGACCCGCGTAGCGGCAGACAATATGGCCGCCGAGGCTGTGACCCAACAGGCTGACGCGCGGGAGCTGCAGCGCCTGCTGGAGGCGACGCAAATCCATGAGGTAGTGGGTAATGGCATAGGCGCCAGGTTTATAGCTTTTACCGTGTCCGCGCAGGTCGGGCATGACGCAGAAAAATTGGTCGCTGATCGCGCTAGCGGTGTGTAACAGGCTGCGACCAACGTCGCGCAGGCCGTGCAGCAAAATGAGAGCGGGCCTTGGGCTGCCGTCTGGGTTGTGGCGTTCACCCAGAGTCCAGTAGTGGAGCTCTTGGCCTGGACCAATTTGCAGCTGGGCTTCTACCAGATGTTCTGCGTTCGGTAATGCAGGCGATGATGCTGTTCCCGCTTTGTCTAAAGGTATCGTTAAAGGCGGTGTATTGATTGGCGTGCTCCCCCTCGGAACAGCCTCTGCTGATTCACCAGAGGCTCTGTTGATATTGTGCCCTTTTATTCGCCGCTTGGGACCGCAGAGGTTGGCGCTGGGCTCTTGTGTGCGCCAGCGCGCCAAATTCGAGTCACGCCAAACTCATCAAATTCACCCAGATTGGGAATCGTCAGCGCGTCGAGCTCAGCGCGCAGTTCATACTCTGGGTCTGCAAGTTCGCTGATGCGTGAATCGGCTACCCAGACTTCACTTGAGCAGGCTCGTGCGCTGGCGAGTAACGGCAGATTGCTTGAATCGTAGAGTACGTCGGCCATCAGCACCGCATCAAAGGGCGCTTGGCTGGTGAAATCATCTACCAGAGACAGGCTCACCTTATTTAGGGCTGCGTTGTAGCGGGTTGCGAGTGCCGCGTCTGCGTCGATATCGCAGGCAACGACCTCGGCAGCACCGGCCTTAGCGGCGGCGATGCCGGCGACGCCTGAGCCAGAGCCCAAATCGAGCACTCGTTTATTGCGCACCAAAGCCGGGTTTTCCAGCAGATAGCGAGCCAATGCCTGACCGCTGCCCCAGCAGAATGCCCAATAAGCAGGGGTCGCCACGACATCGCGCATGACGTCACCAGGCAATGGCCCCGTCGGAAAATCGGCGTTGATCAGTGCCAGTTGTAGGACTTCGCCCGGCGGCAGGTCAGGTAACGCCTGATGCTCGAGCCTGCCCATGGGCAGGGTGCGTTGGAGCGCTTGGGTCAGGCGCGCTAGGGATACAGGCGCAGCTTTGATCCCGGGCACTGACGATGACTGACTCAATTGACTCGACAAGCAAACGCCACTTTGGTTACATCAAGGGTTGGAAGAGACCACATTTTCACTAAACTTTTTACCTAACTTGGGAGGCGCCTTTCCAGATGCCGATGATACTCAATGAAGAGCAGGTTATGTTGCGCGACTCTGCAAAAGATTTTTGCACGAACAACGCACCGATTACCCAGCTGCGATCGCTGCGCGACTCCAGTAACGCTGAAGGTTTCGATACCGCCACCTGGAACTCCATGGTCGAACTCGGCTGGGCCGGCATCCCCTTTCCGGAAGAGTTTGGTGGCCTCGACTTTGGCTACAAAGGCCTGGGTGTTGTCACCCAGGAAACCGGTCGAACATTAACGGCGAGTCCGCTGATGGCGTCGGTTTGGGCCGGCGGCTCGTTGCTGAATCTCGCTGGCTCCAAAGATCAGAAGGCAGAGCTGTTGCCAAAGATCGCTGGGGGCGAACTGTTGTTGGCACTGGCCGTCGAGGAAAGCCATCGGCACAACCCCTACAACATAGCGACGTCTGCATCGGTTGCTGGCTCGGGCTACAAGCTCGACGGTAAAAAGACCTTTGTGCTTGACGGGCATGTCGCCAACAAGCTGATGGTTGTTGCCCGCACTGGCGGTAATCAGAGCGACCGGGAAGGCATTAGCCTGTTTCTGGTTGATCGCAATGCCGCGGGTGTTAGCGTCGAACGCACAATTATGGCCGACTCGCGCAACGCCGCCAATATCACGCTCAGCGGTGTCGCTGTGGGTGCAGACGCACTTGTCGGCAGCCTTGGCGAGGGTGCTGCGGCGCTGGATCAGGCGTTAGATATTGCGCGCATTGGTCTTGCTGCTGAAATGCTGGGTGGCGCGGAAGAATGTTTCGAGCGCACGGTGGCATATCTGAAAGAGCGCGAGCAGTTTGGGGTGCCTATTGGCTCGTTCCAGGCTCTAAAGCACCGCGCAGCAAATATGTTTTGCGAGCTAGAACTGTCGAAGTCGGTTGTTCTGGAAGCGCTGACCGCGCTGGATGAAGGGCGTGACGCTGCCGAGATTGGTAAGCTTGCGTCGCTTGCTAAGTACAAGGTTGGCGAAACCTTCTACACCGTGTCGCGAGAAGGCATCCAGATGCACGGCGGCATTGGCATGACCGACGAGTTTGAGATTGGCTTTTTCATCAAGCGTGCTGCAGTCGCTGAAATCACCTTTGGTGACCAGAGCTATCACCGCAATCGTTATGGCGAGCTCGAAGGCTACTAAGCTTACAGCCTGACCTCCGCTAGCCGTGGCTGCCTTTAGTTCAGCCACGGTTCTCTCTTGTCGATCTCACGCTTTCTTCTGGCGAATGCCGATTACGGAGCCAACCTGTGGTGGCTTTGGTAATTTGTCATGGGCTTCACGGACCTTCTGTATATTTGTGCTGATGGTTGCGGGTAACGGGGCGGCCTTTCTCTGACGCAGATCAACATGCAGAGACATCTGTTCCAGCGTTGCTGCGAGGTAACCTTTTTCAGCGTGAAACATCTGCATGAATATGTGCAGGCACTTGTCGTTGGCATCGAGTAACTGCACGGTAACGCGCAGTGGGTCGTCGAGTACCACTTCCTCGGCGTAGGTAACGTGGACTTCCATGGCAAAGAAAGAACCGTTAGTTGCTTGGGTGTAGGCAGCACCCGCTTCAAGGACGTCGAACATGTGATCGACGCCTTTGTCGAAAACGACGTTGTAGTAGGCCATGTTCATGTGGCCGTTGTAGTCGATCCAGTCTTTTTGAACGTTGATGATGGGACAGCTGATGAGAGTCATGAGAGGGGAATCACTCGCGGGTGCGTTGATGAGCGAGTTTAACCCCAAAGCAGACTGCACTTTTAGGGGGGCGACGCTATGAGTTTCACAGCGTCCGGAGCACCTTCTGTTGGTCGATTGTCGTGGTCGACCAAATTGCTCTACGGCGTAGGGCAAATATCTGAAGGGCTGAAAACCGGCGCCTTTGGCGTGTTTTTATTGTTTTATTACAGTCAGGTGCTTGGGCTGTCCCCCAGCTTGACCGGGATCGCTGTCGGCATTGCGCTGGTGTTCGATGCCATAACGGATCCTCTGGCCGGATCAATCTCGGACCGCTTCCGGTCTCGCTACGGTCGTCGCCATCCCTTTATGTACGTATCAGTGGTGCCACTCGCGGCCGGCTTCTATTGTCTATTTGCGCCTCCGGTAGTCTTATCGGAGTCAGCGTCGCAGTGGGGGTTGTTTGCCTGGTTGCTTGGTTTTGCGATTCTCACCCGGGCGTCGATGACCCTGTTTCATGTCCCGCATCTGTCATTGGGTGCAGAGCTCACCAGCGACTACACCGAACGCACCACGGTGGTCGGTGTGCGTTACTTTTTTAATATGTTTGGGGCGCTGTTGGCCGTTGTCATTGGCTTTGGCGTGTATTTCGCGGCAACCCCAGATTTGCCCCAGGGGCAGTTTAATGCCGGTCAATATCCTGGTTATGCCATGGTGATATCGCTCACCATGGCTGGGGCTATTTTGCTGAGTGCGTTAGGCACCCAGAAATACGCACTGACGCTTTTTCAGCCGCCCGCTAACTGGCAGCGAGAGCGCAGCGTGATGGGGCAGTTGTGGAGTGAATCGATAGAGGCGCTTGGCAACTATTCGTTTCGTTGGGTGTTTTGGGGTGTGTTGCTGGTGTTTGTGATGGTGGGCGTTGACGTGGCCCTTAACCTGTACATGATCACCTTCTTCTGGGAGCTGTCTGGAAACCAGAACCTGCAGTTTTTTGCAGCCGCACCTCTTGGGGTAATGGTGGGCACTCTGTTTACCGGCAAGCTCACTAAGCGTATCGGCAAGCTGCCCGCTGTGATCTGGGGGGTAGGTGGCTGGATGTTCTGTCAGTGCCTGCCGATCTTGCTACGAATTGCGGATCTGTTGCCGGTAAACGGCCATGAGGGGCTGGTGATCGGGCTAATTGCTCTCAAGTTTGTGCAAGGGTTGTTTGTTGCTCAGTGCTTGGTGTCTTTTGGATCCATGATTGCAGACATTGTGGATGAGCATGAATTGCTGACCCACCGCCGTCAGGAAGGGATCTTTTTTGCGGCCGTATCGTTTTCCAGTAAATGCACAACCGGGCTTGGTAGCGTATTTTCTGGCTTTGCACTGGATCTGATTTCCTGGCCGAAGGGTGCAGATATCCGTACGGCGGCAGACGTCGACCCGGCGACAATTACCCAGCTGGGCATTCTGTATGGCCCGGCCCTGGCTCTGATAGGTCTGTTTTCTCTGTGGTGCTATTCGCACTATCAGATAGACAGAACCCGGCATGCCGAGATTTGTGCTGAGCTTGAGCGGCGTCGCGGGACACTTGCGAACGCGTAGTTAGCAACGCAGACTCGGGTTCGACAGTTTTCTAGACCGAGGAGCACCAAGTGCAGGCAGTGATTACCGGCGTGGGCGCGTGGACGCCCGAACATGTCGTGACGAACGAAGAGCTGGTCGACAGCTATAACGCCTACGCTACTCGCTACAATGCTGACAACGCAGCCGCTATTGAATCTGGCGAGGCCATCGAGAAGGCACTGTCGAGCGCTGAGTTTATCGAGAAGGCCTCCGGCATTAAGCGGCGTTACGCCTATGTCAAAGACGGCATTCTTGACATCGATTGTATGCACCCTCGAATTAATCGGCGCGCTGACGAAGAACTGTCGCACCAGGCGGAGATGGCGTTGCATGCTGCCAAACTGGCAATGAAGAATGCCCAGGTGACGGCGCTAGACATTGATCTGGTGATTGTGTCTTGTGCCTATACTCAGCGCTCGTATCCCGCCATTGCTATTGAAGTGCAGCATGCGCTTGGCATTGAGGGTAGCGGCTTCGATATGCTGGTTGCCTGTTCTGCTGCCACTTTTGCGATTCACCGTGGCGTTGATGCGATTGTTGCGGGCAGTGCTAAGGGTGTTTTGCTGATCAACCCTGAGCTGACCTCGCCACAGGTCAATTACTGCGATCGCGACAGTCATTTTATTTTTGGCGACGTAGCAACCGCGGTAGTTTTGCAGGGTGAAGACAACGTGCGTTCAGATGACGCATGGAAAATTTTGGGGACCAAGGCGCTCACGCTGTTTTCGAACAACATTCGTTCTAACTTTGGCTATGTCGCGCGCGCTGAGGGGGGGGATGCGTTTGCTGAGGATCGCCTGTTTCATCAGAACGGACGCAAAGTATTTAAGGAAGTTTGCCCGATGGCGGTGGACCACTTGCAACAGCAAGTTGGCCAGGTAGGCGTTGCGGTTGCTGAGGTGCGGCGCTGGTGGTTGCATCAGGCCAACATCAATATGAATCAGCTCATCACCCGTAAACTGCTTGGCGGCGATCCGCATCCGGATACCTCGCCAATTGTTCTCGATGAGTTTGCCAATACGGCATCAGCAGGCTCAATCATTGCTTTCGCGTTGCATCACGCAGATTTGCAGTCGGGCGATTACGGTGTGATCTGTTCGTTTGGTGCCGGCTACTCTATTGGCTCTTTAGTTGTGCAGAAGCTTTGATTGTTCGACGCTAACTACCAAATGCGATACTGCCCTGCGCATCGCAGGTGCCACTTTGCCGGCTAATCCATTCTTCGACCAAGGCCACGCCTTCAGTGTGCACCCGGGTACGACCGGCCTCGGGCATCATAGCGCCGGGATCGGTGCTGCGCATGCGATAGGTCAAAATCGATTGGTCTGGCATGCCGGGCATGATGCTAAACAGATTGCCACCGGTGCCTTTGCCTGCCGCGATGGGTGGCTTGCACAGGCCCCAGTTGCGAGAGCCATAGCTCGACTCGCTGGTGTAGTCGAGGAACAGCTGGGATGTATCAGCAGATCCCTGAGGGTTGTGGCAATGGCCGCAGTTCGCGTCGAGATAGCTGCGAGCATGGTGTTCGATGGTGGCATCGTCCTCGGCGCTGAGTTCAGCTCGACCGGTGTGGTTTGCCCAGACCGCGTTTGGGCGGATTGTATCAATGGCCACGGGCAGCGTGAGCCAGCCGCGCGCGACTAGCGCTTGGAGCGAACTCGGTGTTGTTTGTGCCTGGTTGGTGCGATGCAAATGGCGCGCTTTTGGGCCAATTGGATGTAACACCTTTTCACGACCTACCGCGTGACAGCTCGCACACTCGTCTTTGCTGGGAACCACATAAATGTTCTCCCCAATCGTTTTCAGCGCGCCGGTGATGCTCAACTTTGCATCACGCTGGTCGTCGTCCCAAACGTAAGGCAGGGCTTGCCAGCCGCTTGTGTCGCGAATGAGTACCCGGGTTTCTAGCAATCGAATGCTGTCTGGCGCGGCACTGGTTGTTGCGTCTGGCGTGAATAGGGCCGGGCGAGCTGATGCTGCTTGTGAGAGTGGGACATCGCGAGTGTCGTAGTAAAAGGTTTTGCTAATCACAGTGCCAACGGGAAAATCCAGTGAGCCGTGTTCGCTGTAGTTGGCCTTGGTTCCAGCGGGCAATGAGATCGTTCGCAGCTTCAGCGTGTAGTCGGCGAACAGTGGCGTGTTGAGGTCGTAGATCAGCGTGTCGCTAGCTCGCTGTAATTGGCCCTCTGGGTTTTTTTGCAGAACTTGCCACTCTGAGAGCAGCGTGGGGTAGTTGTCTGCGCTAAAGCGTTGTACCTGCAGTTCTGGGGCCGAGTTCTGCACGCAGGCCGCTACGCCGCTGAGCAATACGATACACAACAGGCTGCTGATAGTTTTGATCATCTGTTTCCGGGCTCTTCTTACGGCTTATCAGAGTGCTGCTAGCCGCCTGCGAGTGCGCCGAGATCAATAGGCGGCAGCTTGGGCAGGTCGCAACGGTGGCTGTCCATATTCATGTTGGCGCCGGCGCCACCGTTAAGTGAATCGGCATTCAGCATCTGCGCATCGCCGTTGTTAATACAGATGCGCTGGTTAGCGGTGAGTACGCCGTCAGTGAGTATTTCTGGATTGAGTGCGCCGTCCCAGAGCACATCTGGAAACGAACCATCTGCACCAAATACCGCTACGCGTAGGGCGTCTAGTTCTGGGAAGCCCGGCTTATTGCCGCCGGGTGCGAAGGTATTGCCGTAAACGTAGATGCTTTCTGGATAGGGGTCGAACTCGGGGGCTACTTTGAGCCGGCCTGAGTAGTTGGCGCTGAAATAACTGCTGATGATTACGTTGGCAGTGGCGTTGCCGCTGATGCGATTGTCGAATATTTCCACTTCATCGTTGGAGTTGACGATGACACCAGTGCCAGCAGGTACACCAGCGACAGGAGTGCCAGGCGCTGCGAAATTGGCCAGATTATTAGTTCGTACATCATTGTTGTAGACCCGGGTGCGGGTGCCCTTGAGCGGGATGTCAGGCATATTGAACACTAAAATGCCGCCGGTGTTGTTCTCTGTGAGGTTGTCGTAAACGTCGGCGTTGGTGCTGTTCTCTATTTCAATACCGGCAACGTTGTCCCGAGCGATGTTATTGCGTACGACAATGTTTTTTGATTGGCCCACATAAATACCAGCGTCTGAGGCGCCGATAGCGACATTGTCTTCAACCAACAGGTTTTCGGTTTGCACCGGATAAATACCGTAGGCGCCATTTTTTGTGTCGGGGCCATTGGTCCACTCAGCACGTACCGAGCGGATAATAATATTGCTGCCGTCGGTGATTTTAAGTCCGTCCCCCTTGGCGTCTTCGATCGCTAGATTTTCAACGGTCAGGTCGCTGCCCGCGAGCAACAGGCCTTCGGCGCCGACCAATTGATTTTTGAATGAGAGAACGGTGTCGTTTTCGCCCCGACCTGAACCTGCGCCGCGGATGGTGACGCCGTTTGCGTTCATGACCAGGCTGCGAGCGATGCTGTGCGTTCCAGCGGGAATATTGATGATGTCGCCTGCCTTGGCGGTGGCGAGTTGCTGGCGCAGACGCTCTTCGACGGAGACCTCTACCTGAGTCGTAGAGTCTGCTGTGTTGTTTGCTGCGTCAGTAGCAGTGGTCGAATCGCCGCAGGCGCCGAGTATGAGAGTGGTACCAAGTAAGCAGGACAACGCGCAGAGCCTAAGCGCTCGATGACCGGAACGGGTGTTCTGGACGGATGGGGTTTGTTCGTTGAAAGGAACAACAGTCATGGCCGAGGCTCGCTAGAAAAGACCGGCCTAGTTTAACGCGCAAGGCCGGTGGCGCGATACTCCAACGGTGAGTCGCTGTTAGTATGGAGGCTAGGACAGAGAATTCGACAGACCGAGATTGATAAACTTCAGGGAGAGCCCATGAGTGAGGCAACCGCAGTGGCAGAGCGTCGTTTTAGTGCCGAGCTAACCGATCACAATGGCCAGAGTGTCTCCATTCCGCCGGTAGGGCTTGCAGCAGGGCCTTCGCTGGTGGTGTTTCTCAAGGAAGACTGTCCAACCTGCAAACAGGCGTTGCCGGTGGTCAATGCGGCGGCACAAGCCACAGCAAGTAGCAATAGGCTGGTGGTTGGCATAGGCCAGAGCGCGGTAGGTAATGCAGCGTTAGTTGCTGCCGGATTGATCGATTTTCCGTTACTTGATGACTCGACCCTGCACGTATCTTTTGACCATGACATCGAGATTGTGCCCACACTGCTTGTGGTGGATGAAGCGGGGCTTGTGAGCAAGCGTCTCGAAGGTTTTGTGCGCTCAGAGTGGCAAGAGCTGTTGAGTGAGATACTACCGACCGAACTGGCTCTCGACTGGGACTCCCTACCTGAATGGGCACCCGGTTGCGGCTCTTTATCACTCGACCCGGTGCACAATGCGCGTTTGCAAGCGCAGGCCAGCGGCAGCCCGTTGCGGGCTCGCAAAGTTGAAGTCGGCAGCCTCGACGATGAGTTTGAGTTCATGTTTGAACAGGGCTTTACCGATGGTTTACCGGTTGTTCCGCCAACGCCTGCGCGAGTGTTGCGAATGCTCGCCGGCACCCGGCGCGATTCACAGGAGGTGGTCGCCGTTCTACCGCCCAACCTGGCAGAGGCTACGGTTGAGAAAGTAGCGATTAATGCGGTGATGGCGGGTTGTAAGCCCGAGTATCTGCCGGTTGTTATTGCGGCACTTGAGGCGATGGCGACGGATGATTTCAATGTGCACGGCGTCATGGCAACCACGATGGGGGCCGCTCCGGTACTCGTAGTAAACGGTCCCATTCGTGAGCGCATTGGCATGAATATGAAAATGGGTGCGCTGGGGCAGGGTAACCGCGCCAACGCGACCATTGGTCGAGCCGTGCGCCTAGCGATACGCAACATCGGTGGCGCACGCCCGGGTGGCACCGAGCGCTCAACGATGGGCAATCCAATGAAGTTCACCATGTGCTTTGCCGAATGGGAGGAACGCAGCGACTGGACGCCGATGCATGTTGAACGCGGATTTGCTGCTGATGATTCGGTGGTGACAGTGCTCTGTATGACCTCTGGGCCGACGCTCATGGTTGACCAAACCTCGCGTACAGCCAGTCAGCTCGCCGGCAGCCTTGGCCAATGCCTTGAAAGCTTGCACCACCCACGGGCTCACAATGCGGGGGATGCGTTGATTGTGGTGGCGCCAGAGCATGTCGATACGTTGGTTCGCGATGGTTACAACAAAGACAGCATTCGTCAGCGCATACAGGAAGTTACGGCGACACCGATGCGCGAGCTTGCAGCGGATGACATAAGCGGCGTAGGTGTTCCTGCAGATAAAATTGCGGCAATGAGCGAAGAGCAACTGGACCGCAGAGCGGCCAAGTTTGCGAGCACTGACAATATTCATATTGTGGTGGCGGGTGGTGATGCCGGTAAATTTTCGGCAGCCTTCCATGGCTGGGTGACTGGACCAATGGGTTCGGTTGTTGTATCAAGAAAGATTGAAGACTAGAAAAATTCTCACACAGGCGGTAACAAACAATGACTACCCTGATGGATCCTACCGACGAGCGCGTTCCCGTTGTTCGCCAGCTTGCTAAACGCGACGTGGTGTTGAAAGGCACAGTGGCGTTGCTTGATATTGCCAAGCCGCGCGGCAACATATTACTTGACCGGGTTGCGGAGCTGTTGGCTCACAACGCACCAGACATTGAAATCATGCGCTGTGCCAAGCCGACGTTTACCAAACCAGCGCCTGATGCGCTGCGAGAGCAGCTACGCGATTCTGTTGATCTGGTGGTCGAAGGTCTGGCCGACTGAGGATCCTGTACTACGTGCAGTTTGCATGACACGGTATGGTTTGAGATTCAGGGAATTCCAGCGGTAACCATTGCCTCTGAAGAATTCGAAGATGCGGCGACAATTCAGGCAGAGGCGTTAGGCTTGCCCGAGGCGCACCGCGTGTTTGTTCGGCATCCGATTCAGGACGCGACAGACGACGAGATGCGCGAAAAGGCAGATGCCGTTTTTGATCAGATTGTTAAAGCTTTGCTTGTCGACGGTGTAAATACCTTAGCCGACTAGCGACAAACCGAGCGGTTCTCGGAGCTCACTATTGCTGGCCCTCCTGCGAGGGCCAGCAATGCAGCTGAAAACACCTAAGTTAAAGGCAGTCTTCCGCAGGCACGTAGTCGAGGCCAAACTCGCGAGCAACAGGCTCACAGGTCACTTTGCCGGCACACACGTTGAGCCCTTCTCGCAGGTGCACATCATCTGCCAGTGCTTTCTTCCAGCCTTTCGATGCAATACGCATAGCGTGGGGTAGGGTGACGTTGTTGAGTGCGTAGGTAGAGGTTCGGGATACTGCACCAGGCATGTTGGCGACGCAGTAGTGCACGATGTTATCAACCACGTAGGTCGGGTCGTCGTGGGTTGTAGCCTCTGAGGTTTCGAAGCAGCCGCCCTGATCAATCGCAACGTCAGCGAGCACCGCACCAGGTTTCATGGTGCCAAGCATTTCACGCGTAACCAGCTTAGGGGCAGCAGCACCGGGGATGAGCACCGCGCCAACAACGAGATCTGCCTCAGCCACACACTCAGCCAGATTGGCCTGGTTGGAGAAGCGAGTTTTAGCCCGGGCTTCGAAGTAGTTGCCCAGGCGTTCCAGAACTTCTGGGTCGCGATCTAGAATCGTGACGTCAGCGCCAAGTCCTGCGGCCATTTGTGCGGCATTGAAACCAACCACACCGCCACCGATGATCGTGACCTTGCCAGGGGAGACGCCGGGCACACCGCCTAGCAACACGCCGCGACCGCCATGGGCGCGTTCTAACGCAGTAGCCCCGGCCTGAATCGACATTCGCCCAGCGACCTGGCTCATCGGCTTGAGCAGGGGTAGCCCATGGCGGCGATCGGTAACGGTTTCATAAGCAATGCCAATGACGCCGGAGTCGAGCAGTTCGCGGGTTTGGGGTTCGTCTGCTGCGAGATGCAGGTAGGTGAACAGAATCTGATCTTGCCGCAACTGGGCGCGTTCAAGCTGCTGTGGCTCTTTCACTTTCACAACCATTTCGCAATCGCCAAAAATGCTGGCTGCGTCAGGAACAATGGTGGCGCCGCGGGCTACGTAATCTTCGTCCATGGCGCCAATGCCCAGACCCGCACCTGTCTCGACCAATACGCTATTGCCGCTCGATGCCAGTTCGCCGGCGCTTTCTGGCGTAAGGCCAACGCGGTATTCGTGGTTTTTGATTTCTTTGGGGGTACCGATAATCATTTGCAGCTCCAGCCGAGTTGTAACTGCCGAGAAGTGTGCCGTGCTACACCGAGAAATGCCCGTCGATTTTTCGGTCATCCACAGCCATAAACAACGGAGAATTGGCTGAAACAGACTAGTTTTGGTGATTTCTGCTCTAATCTGAGCGGGGTCAGAGTTAATTCTGCCCCCTTTGTTGACCGGTCGACCTAGGCGCTTACCATTTGCCGATCACATCCACGAACCAGCCACCGTTGTCATAGTCGAGGTTGGTCAGATCGTCAGAGTAGTCGGTGAAGTTGTAGCCCAGGCCAAACTTCACTCGCTTGCCAAAGTGACGATAGATGCCGGCGAGGGCACCTGAGCGCACGTCATCCAGCTTCGAGTTCGATACCCAGCGGTATTCGAGTAAGCCATCCCACTTGTGGGTCATGTGATAACGAGCGCGGGCGATTGCGAGATCGAGGCCGCTGTTAAACCACGGACCGCTGTCGCGACCGGCGCGAATCTGACCGCGTCTTGCAGCGAGCTTCATGCCAAATTCCCAACGGTTGTTCAGATTATAGAGCCCTTCAACAGAGGCAACGTGCGAGCGCTGGTCCGGACGGTTCTGTACCTGCTGTGGTGCTACCAGATCGCTCAGGTAGGTGTAACGACCGAGCACATTCCAGCGATTGGTCCAAACAGGTCGATAGGCAAAGCCGATATTACCTTCCGCCAGGCGCGCTGCCGTGTCGCCGGTGAGCTTATCTTCGGTTTCCGAGTAGTTAGCCTTTGCCACCCAGCGCAGACTTTCTGAGCTTTTGAGTTCAACAGAATTGCTGCTGAGCCATTGCTCGAATTCGTTAACAGGACCTTCATCTCTGCGCCATTCAACACGGCTGCCGAGCCGTAGTGAATCGCGTTGAATGGCTGCTCCGAGTGAGACTGCATCGCGTTGCGTTGTGACGCCAGCAAAGTCGAGTTCACCTTTTTGGATGGTGCCTGAGATCGAGGTGTATTCGTTAACGAAGTATTCCAAACCAAACACATTGGTGACGCCGTCTTCTGCGTCCGAGCGTGACCACTGGTGTTCGTGGAACAGTTTCGAACCGTTACCCAGCGCGAGGCGCTGACCAATGGTGGTTACGTTGCGTTGCCGATCGATGGTGCTGTCTGGGTCAATTCCATAGCTGCCGTAAAGCTGATAGCCGTTATCGAGGTTGATCGTCGCGCCCGCTGTACCATACGCTCCGTCGCCGAAGCCTGCGCCGATATCCAGAGCAAGGCTGTCGCTGATACGGTAGTCGACGCTGCCTATGAGGGCTGATCCGCGATCACCTTCCGAAACTTCAACGCCAAGCCCAAGAGCTTCATTTATTCGCGTTTGAACCCCTACAGCAATTCGATCGTTCGACTCGAACGCTGCACTTTCGCCGGTTGAGGTTTGGCCTTCAACGTAGACGTCTGTCTTTGGGGTGACTTTGTATTTTGCTCTCAGGCCAAACAGAGTGGCGTCAGCGCTGATTGTACCCGCGCCTGGCAGACCGCCAGGAAGGGTTACTTCGCGTTGTTCATCGCGCACTTCAACCCCTACGTCGAGGCGGTTGTTTACGCGCATTTCGCCTTGCAGACTGAAGATCGTATCTTCAGAGAGGTCTTCGCGCTCCAGCTGATTGCCCTTGGCAATGACTTTGTAACGCTTGCCGATCTGCACGTCAGCTTCGAAGCCGATGTCAGTGGTGTCCGTACCTTGCAGCGTTTCTCGAGAGCTTGAGAAGCCCGACTCGCGATCCTTGTACCAGGCCCTCAAAATGCCCGTGTGCTCGGAAATATCCGCAAGGTTCAAGCGTGCCTCTATACCAAAAGCATCACCCTCAGAAGTTGCACCTGTGGGTAGCGTGATGCTGTTGAAGGTAAGGCCGCCGTCGCCAGAGAACAGGCTCACGGTCTGATTTGATTCTGAGGTGGCCGCTTCTAACTTCACATAGGTGCCTTTGCCATGGCGCCAGGTCAGGTCGCCGCCGGCGAGAGTATAGTCGTTACCCGAACGCGCCTCATTGATGTAGGTGCCGCCGAGACCCAGTGCTGAACTTATCCACCATTGACCGCGTACACCGGAGCTCAAATTATCGTTGTCGAAGCCGGTAGGAACGAATTCGTAATTCGCGACCAGGAACACCCGGTCGCCTTCAAGACCTTGATCGCGAATGATCGCGTCATTACGGTTTGGTGTGATCTGGCTCAGTGGGCGATTCAGCAGAATACGGCCTTGGATATGGTCGAACTCGTAGTCTTCGCCGGGTTGCAGCGCCAGCTGGTCAATGACCTGTAGCGTGTCGCGACGACGAATTTCGATCCAGACCTTTTCTGAGCCACGAACAACGTCAGTTTGTCTTAGGTAATACAGTGAACCACCGGTCGCTTCGAATTCGTTGTGTGCAGCAACGCTCTGTGGTTCTGAAGCAAACGCGGTAACCGCAACCCGGTTGTCGCCATGCTCTGTTACCGCATTAGTGCGGTAAGCAAGCTGCGCACCGTACAGCGAGCGATTGTATTGGGCGAATTCGTTGCCGGTGATACCCGTTTCAAAGTTACCCCATAGCGCTTGAGACTTGTTCCAGTTGATGCGTACGTAGCCTGCACCTATCGACTCGGTATCTTTCCGAGTTGTTGAGTCGTCGCCGTAGACCGGGTAATACTGATCGGCTTCTAATCTGCGGAAGATGCTGCGTGGATCACGTCGCTGCAGGTTGTCGCCAAAGTTTTTGAGCTCGTCTTCTGTCGAATCGAGTTGTGCGGTGATCAAGTATTTGCCTTTGATCTTGCCCTTCAAATAGAAGGCAAGGCGGCCGGTGGTGTAGGTATCGCTGGTATAACGATCATCGGCTGCTATGGGTTCAACCAGATCGTCTATGTTGTTGCCACCAAAAGTGACGTTGGCGATGCCAACCATAAACAGGTAGGAGTCACTTACCTCGACATTTAGGTTCTGCTGCATGGCTGGGCCGGCCGGATTGCGATTTACAACCGGTAGCGAATAGGTGCCCTGGGGTAAATGTGCTTCCAGCGCAAAGTTGCCGTTGTCGTCGAGCGGCATATATTCTCCCGCGACGGTTAGCGTGTGCGACGTAGCAAGGTCAAGTCCCCACACCCGAATGCGGCCACCTGTTACCGGAATAGTTTGCTGGGCAAGCGCACTGGTGCCATAGATGCTCATGGCGTCTACCGGCTCTGCCTCTCGATTGATTTTGTCTGCGGGCAGTATGTCCAGTGTGCGCGGGTGCGTAGTGTCCGTTTCACCGTTAGCACCGGTTGCTTTTAGTACGTAGACAAAACGTTCTCCAGCACGCAATGCGGTCGTGTTCCAGATCATGCCGCCTGTCACATCCAACTGGCCATTAAGCTCACTGTCGATAACAGCTATCGGGCGCGTCAAGTCGATGTCTGATGCTTGGTAGATCTCGAGAGTCAGAGTGTTGATGAACGCTGGATAGTTGGTGTAACGATGAAACTTGACCGCTTGGGTGCCTTCAGGGAGGTAGTCGTAAGTGGCGACAACGGCCAGGCGGGGGTCGATCTGAGTCTGGTCTTCGATGGCGCGCACGACGCCATGGGTTGGTTTGCTGCTAGCGGCAAAGCTCTGTACGGCAACGCTTTTCTCTACGGTTGGAGACGTTGTTGTCGATGCGCCCGCAACACTCGGTTGGCCGCCGGTAGTTTCGTCATAAATCAGTTCGATTTCAACGCGGCGGTTTTGCGCCATACCCTCAGGTGTAGTGTTAAGCGCTTGCGGTAGAGAGTCGCCGTGACCCGCTATTTCAACCATGGAGCTGCTGATGCCAAGCAATTGCTGCACCTGTTCGGCAACCTCTCTTGCCCGGGCTTCAGACAGACCTTGGTTTGAGCCGTAGAGCGATGCAGTTCTTGGGCCAAGGCGTTCGTTATCTGTATGGCCGGTAAAGCGGACGCGAAGATTGTCTTTGCCCCACAGTAGACTGAGTTGACGATCTAGTTCTTGCAGATCTTTCTGGTTGATCGCGCTATTGCCTGAGCGGAAGCGAATCTCTGAAACCTTGGAGGAAATTGTCTCGGTAACTGCCTCAGAGATCTGTACGGGTTGCACCTCGGTGTGAATGGTCAGTGCTGTTGGCGCTCGCTCTACCTGTGATATCGCCTGGGGTATGCAATTTGCCTCAACGGACTTTGCGGCGACGGAAATCTGTGTGTCTTGAATAGGCGCTGGTATCTCAAAGGTAGCTTCAACGGTGACGCGACGGTTTAACGCCATACCGGCTGCTGAGCCGTTGCCAGCTACTGGCATGTTGTCGCCAAAGCCCGCAAGGACAACTTCATTGTCGTTCAAGCCCAGAGTTTCTGTGACGCGTTGGGCTACCTGTTTGGCGCGAGATTCTGACAATCCCTGATTGTCGCCGTAGATAGCTTGAGCGCGTGCACTTAGCGGTTGGTTATCGGTATGTCCGCTAAAACGCAGCCGAAGGTTTTGTGAGCCGCGAAAGCGTTCCATGCCGCGTTTGATGTCGCCAATTTGAGAGGCACTAATTGCGGACTTTCCAGACTCGAAGCGAATGACGGTCAACGGTTCCGTGCGTAGCGTGACGCCACTGGTATCCAGAGTGGCTTCACGGTTGTCGCTTGTTATGGGTGCCGGGCATGAGAATGCAGCCCATTGTGCTTCCGGAATACGCACGCCAAAGTCGATGTTACTTGCGAGTCCTTGAGTTAGCCGTTCTACACGTGGGTTTTCCGTTGTGAATTCGGCGCTCTGGGGCAGGCTTTGGGGGTCAATCTTCACAATGAAGTTGCTACCAATGTCCCATGCGACGTTGTTGATATCTTCGATGTGGTAACGACCATATTGGTCCGTTTCTATTACCAAGCCTTCGACGGTGGCTAGTCGCACGCCCGGTATGCCAGTCTCGTTAATACCCACGTTGGTGATTTCGAGATAGTCGTTGCGCTGGCGATTGCGAGCGTTCAGACGACTGCTGACCAGTTCTACCTGGATGTCTTGAGCGGTTAGACCACGTTTCTTCTGGCCACGATGTTTGCTCTCGATGGCGCCGTTCTTGTTGATGAATAGAACCGTACCTTCTTTGGTGGTCAGCTTGATTTTTTCGAGCTCACCCCAGCTCTTTGGGATAGCGATGCGCTGACGGGGAGCGCTGTCAATGTCGCTATCTGACAATCGGCCAGGTAGGTTCTCAAGTTTTCGATGTTTGTTGGATGCGTCGCTAAATGGACCGCCGGACAGGCGCATGCCTGTTGCCCAGGCGGCGTCTTGCCAGCCATCGCCGTCGCGGTCATTGAATACCTTACCCAGCACGCGAGTAGTGCTGGCCAAAGGATCTTCGGCTAGCGTGACGGAAGCTGTTGCTTCGTTGCTGGCGATGGTACCGAACACGAGTGCCGCGGCGGTGTTTGTGTGTTCACCCGTGACAACGCCGGCACCGACCCGCAGTAGGTAGCTTAGGCTAACGGTTTCACCCGCTGCGAGTGAACCGATATCGGTGACGACCGGGTCGAGACCGGTTGTGACCGCGGCGGCACTTACACCGGCTCGCAGCAACTCAGCTGAATCGTTCACAAAGCTAAAGCCGCCCGGTAAGTCGTCGCTAAGGGTTACGCCGGTGGCTTCAAAGGCTCCGGGATTTGTCACGTTTACGATATAGCTGGCAAAGCCGCCCGCCACCACGCTTGGTGTCGCCGTGCTCTTCGAGACGACCAATACTGTCAGTGATGGTACGCCGATTGGTGTGGGATCAGCGTCGCTACCTTCGTTGTTGGGGCCGCTGGTCTGGCTACCATTGTCGGATGCATCTGTGGGTATGGCACCCGCTGGTGATGTACCACCCGCAAAACCTTGGTTAGTCAGCTCTGCAGGTGCGCCTGGGGCGCTGGCGTTGATAGTTGCGGTGAGCGTGATCTCATACGAGTCGCCAGGTACCAACAAACCGTTGGTACCTTGCAGTATTGCAGGATCGGTGTTCGTGCCGGTGTAGTTAGGGTTCAGTGCAGGTTCAACCGAGTTGCCTGAGTTGTTATTGAGCGTAATCGAGGGCGCAGTGCGTAATCCGACAAATGCGCTACCGAGGTTGCTGGCAGCTGACAGTTCGTCGATTAAAGTAAGGCTGCTCAGCTGCACGTCACCGGTGTTTTCTGCCACGAGCGTAAAGGTGACATCAAAGGTGCCGTCGGCCAGCAAGCCGCCAATGGTGGCCCGTTTGGCAAGACCAATCGCTGGATTTTCTTGCGGTGGTGTTACCGGAGTGAATGAGCCGGGGCCGCCGGGGTTGTCTGTCGGCGTTTCGCCGGTGTTGTTACCTTGTGCATCGGTGCTGGTATTGCTGTCGTCGGTGACCGGAGTGCCGCCACTCTCTGGAGTGCCGTTGGCGGTTGCTATGTTGTTCAGTACGCTTGGTGCATCTGTTGCGTTGGGATCGATGTTGACGCTAAAGGTCACTGCGTATTCGTCGTTGGGTGCAAGGCTTGAGTTATTGCCTGTGAGCAGTTCTGTTCCGCCTGCACGCCCGGTAAATCCGATGCCTCGAGAGATCGGCGCGATGGATGTACCCGTGAGATTAGTGATTAGTTCCACAACTGGCACGCTAACTACATTGTTGAACGCAGTGCCGAGTGTTGTTGGGCTTTCGAGCGAATCATCAAGACGCAGTTCGGTTAGCGTTGTTGCGCCGGTGTTGCGGACTAGTAGGCGGTAGGTAACGTCGAATGATCCGTCTGGTAACAGCGGCCCGACCGCAGTAACGCCTTTGGTAAGGCCAATCTGTGACAGTCCATTGGGCGGTACAACAGGGGTAGGAGAGCCGGGGCCGCCGGGATTGTCGCCGGGTAGCTCGCCAGTTGGCGCGCCGGTGTTATCCGTGCCGGTGTTGCTGTTGTCGGTGACAACCGTCGCATCAGGAGCGCGGCCGCCTGTATTCGCGGTGTTGGTGAGTTCGGCAGGTGCCCCTGCGATGTTTGCGTTTATGGTTGCGCTGAACAGCACCGCATATTGATCGCCCGGTTCAATGCGGCCATCAGTGCCTGTGAGTAAGTTGGTGCCAGATCCGGTGCCGGTGAATCCGGCGCCGTTAGATGTTGGCGCAATTGCGTTGCCGGAAGCATTATTTAACAGGCTAACGGTGGGTGCAGACGTGATGCCGACAAAAGCTGTACCCAATTGAGTGCTAGCTGACAGGTCATCAACCAGCGTTAGATTTGTCAACGCCACGTCGCCAGTGTTTTCGATCACAAGCCGATAGCTTACGTCGAAACTACCGTCGTTTTGTGCATCACCAATCGCAGTGACGGACTTTGTCAGCCCCACCTGTGGATTCCCAACCGGTGGGATTACCACCGTTGGTGAGCCTGGACCGTTCGGATTATCGCCTGGGTTTTCGCCAGTGCCATTGCCAGCCCCATCGGAGCCGGTGTTGCTGTCATCGGTCACGGGTGTGCCCGATGGTGGAGTGCCTGCCGTAGTGGCTAGGTTGTTGAGCGCAGCAGGCGCGCCGGCTGCATTGGGAGCGATGTTGACCGTGAAGGTTACGCTGTATTGATCACCTGATTCGAGGCGACCGTCAGAGCCGACCACTAAGGCAGTGCCTGCTCCTGTGCCGGTGAACGTGGTGCCTGCCGTTGTGGGTGCCACGGCATTGCCAGATGCGTTTGTCGTTAGGAACACCGCCGGTGCTACGGTTACACCGTTGAAGGCGCTGCCAAGTTGTGTGGCGGCGGCAAGATCGTCATTCAGTGCGAGATTTGTCAGTACTACGTCGCCTGTGTTTTCCACCAGCAAGCGATAGGTCACGTCGAAGGTGCCATTGCTTTGCAGTGACCCAATGACTATTGCAGATTTCACCACGCCGATGCTGGCAGCGTCGGCAGGTGGTGCTACTGGAGTTGGCGTGCCTGGGCCGCCCGGGTTGTTACCCGGAACTTCACCATTGGTTAACCCGGCTAAATCTGTTCCCGTGTTGCTGTTGTCCGTAACTTGCGTTCCGCTGGGTGGCGTGCCGCCAGCCGTAGCGCTGTTGTTTAAGGTGGTCGGAGCGCTTGCCGCGTTTGGATCGATGTTGACGCTAAACACCACCTGATACTGGTCAGTGGGATCTAGTCGGCCATCACTACCGATGATCAAAGCGGTTCCTGCGCCAGTACCGCTAAAGGCTGCACCACTTGTGGTTGGTGCTACGGCGTTACCAGAGTTGTTCGCAACCAGAGTGACGCTTGGCGCGATGGTAACGCCATTGAAGGCGCTACCGAGCAGGCTTGCGTTTCTAAGGTCGTCAACCAGTGTAAGAGGGGTGAGCGTCGTATTGCCGGTGTTTTCAACAAGCAACGTGTAGGTGACATCGAAGGTACCATCAGTTTGAGCCGCACCAATGGTGGTTGCTGACTTGACGACACCAATTTGTGCCGTCGAAGAAGGCGGCGTCACAGGAGTTGGGTTACCTGGTCCGCCGGGGTTATCTGCCGGAATTTCGCCGGTACCAGTGCCACTGATGTCGGTACCCGTATTACTCTGGTCAGTAACATCTGTGCCACTGGGTGGCGTTCCGCTGGCTGTTGCGATGTTCAACAGGTTGGTTGGGGCTCCAGCGGCATTCGGGTCAATGGCTATGGTGACCACGACTTGATATTGATCGTTAGGGTCGAGGCGGCCATCGCTACCGGTGATGAGTCCTGTACCAGCGCCCGTGCCGCTAAAGGCGACTCCGTTTGTACTGGGTGCGACGGCATTGCCGGATGCGTTGGAAACTATGCTTACTACCGGGGCAGTCACAACGCCATCAAACGCACTGCCGAGCTGGGCTACGTTTGCCATGTCGTCTGTGAGCGCAAGAGGGGTTAGCGTAACGTCGCCGGTGTTCTCAATGAGCAAGGTGTAGGTGACGTCGAATGTGCCGTCGATTTTACCCGCGCCGATTGTAGTGGCCGATTTCACCACGCCGATTTGTGGACCTGCGACGGGTGGTGTGACAGGGGTCGGCGTACCGGGACCACCAGGGTTATCGGCTGGAACTTCTCCCGTGTTGCCACCGCCCGCGGTAGTACCGGTGTTGCTCGTATCAGTAACAGCCGTACCGCTTGGTGGCGTGCCGCCAGCAGTCGCGTTGTTGTTTAGCGCGGCGGGTGCGCCAGTCGCGTTCGGATTGACGTTGACTGCGAACACCACCTGATACTGATCGGCAGGGTCAAGTCGACCATCGGTGCCGAGCACCAGTGCAGTTCCTGCGCCAGTACCGGTGAAAACAGCTGCGCTTGAGGTAGGTGCGACGGCGTTGCCAGAGGCGTTGTTTACAAGACTAACAACAGGTGCGCTTATCACACCGTTAAAGGCGGTGCCCAGTTGCGCAGTGGCATTTACATCGTCAATCAGAGTGAGGGAGTTCAGAGTCTGATTGCCCGTGTTTTCAACCAACAGGGTGTAAGTTACATCAAAGGTGCCGTTACTTTGCAGTGCACCAATGGTTGTTGCTGATTTCACTATTCCCAGCTCAGCGGTTGCTGCTGGCGGAGTAACCGGTGTTGGGCTGCCAGGTCCGTCTGGATTGTCGGTGGGAAGCTCGCCAGTTGCGACACCTGTGGCGTCAGTGCCAGTGTTACTTAGATCAGTCACCGTGCTGCCAGTGGGCGGTGTGCCCGAGGCGGTCACCGTGTTGTCCAATGTAGCGGGGGCACCGGTGGCGTTAGCGTCAATGGTGACGGCGAAGACCACCTGATATTGATCGCCGGGGTCTAGTACGCCGTCTGAACCGGTAACGAGTGCGGTACCTGAGCCAGTGCCGGTAAAGGCAGCGCCACTGGTTGTTGGTGCCACGGCATTGCCTGACGTATTGGTGGCGAGCGATACAACGGGTGCGCTGGTAACGCCTGCGAAAGTTGTTCCTAGCTGGCTTGTGGCCGACAGATCATCGGTCAAAACCAGAGATGTCAGACGAACGTTACCCGTGTTTTCGACTAGAACGGTGTAGGTGACATCAAAGGTGCCGTCTACCTGCAGCGCGCCGATGTTAGTTGCAGATTTGATGACGCCGATTTCAGGGTTGATCGCGGGTGGTGCCACTGGCGTGGGCGTGCCGGGACCGCCTGGGTTGTCTTGTGGACGTTCACCAGTGCCCGTGCCAGTGGCATCCGTGCCGGTGTTACTGGTGTCTGTGACGGCGGTTCCGGTTGGCGGAGTGCCGCCAGCGGTTGCGCTGTTGTTAAGATTGGCAGGAGCGCCCGTGGCACTTGGATCTATGTTGACCGTGAATACCACTTGAAACTGGTCTGATGGATCTAGGCGGCCATCCGTGCCGGTGATTAGCGCAGTTCCGGCACCGGTTCCGGTGAAAGCTGCGCCAGTTGTTGATGGCGCTACTGCGTTACCCGAACTATTGGTCGCAAGCGTTACTGCTGGCGCCGTTGTAACCCCATTGAACGCACTACCGAGAAGGCTTGTGCTGTTTAGATCGTCAACCAGGGTCAGCGGCGTCAAGATGACATCGCCGGTGTTTTCGATGAGCAATGTATAAGTGACGTCAAAGGTGCCGTCTATCTGTAGCGCACCTATCGTCGTCGCTGATTTGACGATACCTAATTCCGGATTGAGTGCTGGCGGGGTCACTGGCGTGGGTGTGCCTGGTCCGCCGGGATTGTCTGAAGGTAGCTCTCCCGTGGCAGCGCCCCCTGCATCGGTGCCGGTGTTGCTGTTGTCACTGATAGTGGCGCCACTTGGTGGGCTGGCGCCAGCGGTTGCGGTGTTGTCGAGTGCGGCGGGGGCACCTGTGGCACTCGGGTCAATGTTGGCGATAAACACCACCTGGTATTGATCGCCTGGTTCAATTTGACCATCGGTGCCGAGCAGTAAGTTGGTGCCTGTCCCGTCGCCGGTAAAGCCCGCACCATTGGTGGTCGGAGCTATGGCTTTAGTTGATGTGTTGGTGATCAGCGACACAACAGGGGGGCTGATGATGCCATTAAAGGCGCTACCCAATTGCGTCGGGTCGCTCAGGTCGTCTGTCAGTGTCAGGCTACCCAACGACTGATTGCCAGTGTTTTCGATTAGCAATGTGTAGGTGACATCAAAGGTACCGTCTGCGTGTGGCGCGCTGATATTGCTGATCGATTTGACAACACCAATTTCAGGGGCGGGTGTTGGTGGCGTTAACGGGGTTGGGGTGCCGGGACCGCCGGGGTTATTTGAAGGCAGTTCGCCGGTGGTCGCACCGGCGGCGTTAGTGCCCGTGTTGCTGTTGTCGGTTACGGCGCTGCCGCTGGGTGGTGTGCCAGTTGTGGTCAGGGTGTTGTCGAGAGCAGCTGGTGCGCTAGCTGCGCTTGGATCGATATTGATCACAAAGACGACCTGATACTGATCGCCAGGATCCAGCGTACCGTCGCTGCCAAGCAGCAGTGCAGTGCCCGTTCCTGTGCCGGTAAAAGCCGTAGCACTTGATCCCGGTGCTACCGCGTTGCCTGATGAGTTTGTGAGCAGACTAACAACAGGTGCGCTCACGATGCCGTTGAACGCCGTACCCAGTTGAGTTGTCGCACTGAGATTATCGGTGAGTGTCAGGTTTGTAAGGCGTACGTCCCCGGTGTTTTCTACCAGAGCTGTGTAGGTTGCATCAAAGGTTCCGTCCGACTGCAATGATCCCAGTGCGGTCAATGACTTGACTACCCCAATCTCAGGGGTAGCTGCTGGCGGTGTGATTGGTGTAGGCGAACCGGGTCCGCCGGGATTGGTTGCTGGCGTATCACCGGTAGGGATGCCTGTTGCGTCAGTGCCTGTGTCGCTATTGTCGCTTACGGCAGTGCCACCCGGGGGTGTGCCGGTCGCTATGATCGTATTGTCGAGGTTGGCCGGTGCGCTGCCCGCATTGGGGTTCACGCTGACTGTAAACTCCACCTGGTATTGGTCACCAAGGCCAAGGGTGCCGTCGGTACCGAGCAATAGCGCTGTGCCAGAACCCGTTCCTGTGAAAGCGGCGCCGGCAGTAGTGGGGGCCACTGTGTTACCAGAGGTTGTTTTTATAAGGCTTATGACAGGTGCGCTGACCACGCCGTTGAAAGCGGTGCCCAGCTGGGTTGGATCACTGAGCTCATCAACGAGCGTCAATGACGACAGTTCTGCGCCGCCCGTGTTTTCGATGACCACGGTGTAGGTAACGTTGAAGGTGCCGTCAACATTTAAGGCACCAACGCTTGCGGATTTTAAGGCGCCGATTTGAGGGTTTAGATGAACAGTGGCGCGGTCTTCGTCGTCTTCGCTTTGGTTGCCGGTATCGTTGTCTACTGTTGAGTCTGGATCTGAGTTAGCGGCTGCGGTTACCTGAGCGGTGTTGATGACCAGCGGTACGGCTGTTGCACCCAAGGTATAGAACACAGATAGGGTGTAGGTGGTGTTGGCTGGGATAACGCCAACGCTCCAAAGACCGGTGGTTTCGTCGTAACTGCTGCCTACAGGCTTATTGTCGGTAGATGAAACAAATGCTAGGCCGGCGAGGCCCGAGAGGTCGTCGGTCACTGCAACTGCCGAAACCAGTGATGTGGGATGCGTGTTGGTAACTGCAATGTCGTAGCGCACGGTGTCACCGGTACTGAAATAGCCGGAGCCATCCGCGTCGGTGGTTAGTGCCACGGTTTTGCTGAGTTCGATATCGACCTGAGTGTGATAGCAAGCAACGCCTTCGTAGTCGTTGCGCACACCAGGTGTGACTTGCGAGCTTGCAGTTCCACTGAGGGTGTCGACTTGCCAGAGGCTATTTGCGGTTGCAGCGCCACCCGTGCCGGTTGTTCCAATGAGATTGCCAAATACATCAAACGACAGCCCCTCCATATCACTGATGCCGCCGCCAAAATTTCCAACGATGGTGGTCGCTGTGGTGCCTACAGCGGTGTAGTCGATTTCTGCGAGGCGAGTGGCGAGAGAGGAGTACATCTCACCGGTGGTATCGATCGCGATATCGTCGATCGCGCCGCCAGTTACGATCAGATAGTCGTTGCCGCCGCCCATTACACCGGGTACTAAAGCACCCGTTGCTGTATTGATTTGAAAAAGAATGGCGCCGTTGCCACTGTTTTGAACGCCAAAGAGGTTGCCGGTGATTGGACTGAAACTGAGGGAATCGACATCTGACAGGGCGACGTTGGCGGTTAGATCGCCGTTTGCGGCAAGTGCGGTGCCGAAGGAGCCAAGGCTTGCGTAGGCACCAGTATCCAGGTTGATTGTGCCAAGCGTGTTGGCGTTGGCGCCGTAAAGAATCTGGGTTACTGGGTCTTTGGCAACGGCTTCGATGTTCGGTACGCCAAGCGGCCCCAGCTCAATGACTGTGGCGGTGCTCGTGCTGTCAGGCAGGTATACCATGCGGTCGCCACCGTCGGCGCCGATGTAACAAGCCTCAGCCCAGGCGCTGGAGCCTGTGAGAGCTGCTAGGGTAACGAGAAGTGCTTTCGCAATTAATAGTGCGATGCACGAAGACCTGCTGGCAGTCTTGCCAGACGTTCTTGATCGATTCAAACGAAGTATCCTGCTTCAGTACGACGGAAATCCACCGCCAGCGCAGAATTTTAGAGTCGAAGTGTTGGTCATCTCGTGAACTGGTTATCGTTTCCTCAATCGGTAACTCACATGCCCTAGATTTTGCAATTCGAGAATTTTGAACTGCCGCACACTTTGCTTAATCTCGATCTGTTAACTGTTGGTTTTTTCCATCAACTCAGCCAATTGATCATGGTGGCGTTTGCGAGTGCCGGCATTGGCGCCGAGCTGATCGGCGTCTGTTCGATTTTGACTGAGCTTGAACTTGCCTTCTGTGCGGTGAATGGCTAATTCCACGCCGACGATGCTACGGGTTAGTGCGTCAGCAAAAGTCGCGGGGGCATCATCCAGCGACCATAACGGTAAGTGCTCGTCAGTAGCCTGTTGCGTTGCGTTGGCAGCGTGCCGTTCTTGCTTTTCGGTTAGCGCATCGATCTGCTGACGTACCCAGGTTGAGTCATCGCGCAGCTGCAGAGTGCCCTGAATATGTACAACGGCGTAGTTCCAGGTCGGCACGACCTTGCCTGTGGAGAGTTTGCTTGGGTAGTCGGCAGGGGAGATGTAGCCCTCAGGCCCATGAAACACAGCCGTCGCTTTGAGTGGCTGGTTGTCAGTGCGCTGTAGGACCTCAACCAGTTCGTTTGCTCGAGCGACATGGCCGTGAAGCTCTGTGCCGTTCCAAAGCAGCGGGATGTGGTTGATCAGCACACCACCTGGACTGTCGATGATCAGGGTGGCCAGCGGATAGTCAGACACTAGTTTTTTCAGCGTCTGTGGATTGCTCTCAACAAAAGCGGCGGGCTGGTGCATGGGACTATCTTCTGATCAATACCATCAGCCAGCGGCCGATGTTAAGTACGTTGGCGAGCGCGGCTGCAAAATACGTGAGGGCAGCCGCTTTAAGCACCGCGCGCACGGCTTTTTCGTGATGAGAACGTATGTAGTTGCCTTTGGTGAGTATCGGCAGTGCTTTGTTGAAACTGGCGTCCATTTCTTCTGGCAAAACGATCAGGTAAGACAGTGCGCCTGCCAGCTGCATAACCAAACTCAGAGCGATCAGCGCAAACACCGCAGCAGGTGCCTTTATCAAAAAGCCAATCATTGGCAGCAGGTACAACAGCATAATACCAATACGTTCAAGCAACTTTGCTGTTGGTAGGTAACGATTGCGCAGCTTAAATATTTCTTCATCGCGATGGTGTTGCAGCGCATGGCCGACTTCGTGGGCAGCAACAGCGATTGCCGTTAGGGACTTTCCAGAAAAGTTGCTTGGACTCAGGCGGACCGCTTTTGCACTTGGGTCGTAGTGATCTGAGTTGGGAGTCGTTTCTTCTACGATGTGCTCACTCATGTCGAACTGTTCGAGCAGATGTATTGCAAGCTCTGCCCCGGTTCCGGGCATGTCTTCGATTTCTGTCGAATATTGCTGCATTACCCAGCGGACCCACAACGAGGGCAGGTAGACGCACGCGGCGAGCAACAGCATGAGTACGCCATACAGCATCAGCGTGGGGTGTCGATCCACTTCTGGGCGGAGGCGGGTGGACTGTGATAATGGGCGTTAAAGCCTGCGATCAGTTCGGCCGGCGTGCGGGCAACAATCAGGTTGTTGTGATGGTCGCCGTGGACAAAGCGTTCGGTTACGGAGTGCGCCATGAACTCGATGAGCTTGTCGAAGTAACCTTCGACATTCAGCAACCCGCAGGGTTTGCCGTGAATGCCCAGTTGCGCCCAAGTGATGATTTCGAAAAATTCGTCCATGGTGCCAAAACCGCCAGGCAATGCCACAAAGGCATCCGCGCGTCTGGCCATTAGGGCTTTGCGTTCGTGCATGCCTGGCACCACAGCGAGCTCGCTGAGTTGGTCGTGGCCAACCTCCATGTCTTTGAGTGCTTCGGTGATCACACCCAGCACTCGACCACCGCTTGCCAGTGCGGCATCTGCGGTGATGCCCATCAGACCGACGCTGCCGCCACCATAAACCAGTTCAAGATTGTGCAGCGCTATCTCTGTGCCCAAGGCCTGTGCGGCCTGTGCGTATTCCGGCCGATTGCCTGAGCTTGAGCCCATGTAGACACAGATCGCTGACAAGCTTGGATGAAGGGCCGGATGATTGGTTGGCTTGTGCACGCAGAGGTCCTTTGATGCAGAGCGGTTACGCAGTTTAGAAGCTTGAACCCGGTTGTGCGAGGAACTCGAGTTCTTCGGGGGTCGAGGCCCTGCCTAGAATGGCATTGCGGTGTGGATAGCGGCCGAATCGATCGATGATCTGGCGGTGGCGTCGCTCGAAGCGCAGGTTGTCGGCGAGCCCTAATTGGCTAAATAGTAGCTCGGCGGTGATGTGTATGTGGCGTGATTCGCTATGCATCCAGGGCATATAGAGGAACACTCGTTGCTCTTTGGGCAGTTCTTTAGCCAGTTCTTTGTCAGCACCGATTCTGTGTGCTTCTTGGGCGAGTGCCAGAGCCAGAGTATCGCCCGCAAATGCCTGCGGCGTATCGCGATACATGTTGCGCGAGAATTGATCGAGCACAATTATTTCTGCTAGTCGACCGAGGGCGGTGTCGCGCCAGTTTTGCAGTTCGCAGGCAAGGGCTGCGCTGTGCAGGTCAGCGAATCTCGCAAGCAATAACGCATCAAATTCAGGGTCTTTACGCCAGTGCGCTTGCGGCGCGATATCGTCGAACCAGAAGGTGATGATTTGTTCTGGATTAAACCTAATGTTGGTGTTCCTTATTTCGCTGAGGTGTTGTATTCCGCAAGCAGTTTTTTGAGTAGCGGTTTTGCTTTGCTGGCAGCAGAGCCCAGTCGTTCCGGAGTGCGGAAGGCCTGCCCCACATAATAATTGGCGTCACCTAACGGGCGATTGTCTTCGGTTATAACCAATTTCAATGCGAGGACATACGGGATCAGAGTACTAGACCAGTTGACGCTGGTTTGCAGGCGGTGCGGACACTCACCTGGAAAGGCGCCGCCCGTCATGCGGCTCTTAATGCCCATGCTCTCGAGCTGGGCGCTAATCTCGTTGTCGTAGTTGTTGCCGGTGTCAGGGTTGTGATCGATGCAGAGCGTGGTGAGCTCGCGTTTTGGCAGGACGGGGTCGACTGAGGTGACGGCACACCCAGCAACGAGAGTTAATGCCAAAGTTAGCGCCCAGATGGGTAGGGTTGAGGTTGTCACGGTCTAACGCTCCCTGTGTCTGCAACCGAAGTGATTACCATAGCAGACAAAGGCGCAAAACACGGCAGTTCGAGCGCCTTAGTCCGAGGCTCAGGTGAGCGTCAGAGTATTGTCAAACATGGGTAAAACTCTCTGTAAGGTCCAATAGATTGCCATGCCGCCAATGGCGTAGGCGGCGAGAGTCTGCAGTCTTGGTGTTGCGCTTTGCCTGGTTTTTTCTGGCAGAAGGCGAGTGGCAAGCCAGCCTAGTGTGACCCATGCACCAACCAGTAACAGTTGGCCAATCTCGATGCCGACATTGAAAGACAGCAGAGCGACCCACAGGTTGTCGTCTGGCAGGCCGATGTCTCGCAAGGCTCCGGCAAAGCCGAACCCGTGTAAAAGGCCAAAGGCAAAGGCCGCCAGCCAAGGTTTTTGTTTCAACAGGGAATCGCCGTTGGTCAGCGCCTCACGTGCCAGCAAGACGATCGACAACGCGATGCAGGCCTCAACAGCTGCCTGAGACAGTGTGACCCACCCCAGCACAGACAGACCCAGAGTAATGCTGTGTGCAAGCGTAAAGCAGGTGATGGTGATGAGCAGCGATCGTGTTGAGCGAATGAGCAATAGTAAGCCGAGTACAAACAGCACATGGTCGTAGCCGGCCAGTAAATGTTCGACGCCTAACTTTAGATACAGCCAGGCCGAACCCGCTCCGCCGCTGCCGAGTTCGTAGCTAGGCGATTCAGGTCTCAGTAGCGCGCGTTGCTGTTCGCCGCGCAGGTCGGTGTACTCCAGCATGACGTCGGTGAGGGTGCGATTTAGGCCACCTATTTCGATGTTCTGCAACGTGCAGGACGTTGTCCAACGTTCGATGAGCGCGCTGGTGGTTGCCTCCATTTGTGCATCAACCTTGCGACAGTCGGGCTGTAACAGGGGCTCCAGCGGCAAGCGTCTGTCGCCAAGCAGCGGCTGTTTCCAAACCACGCTGTAGCTTGAATCGGCGGTTTGGCTTACCTGCAGCAGGCCGGGACGGATTTCATGGGCCTGAGCGCTGAGCGCAAACCCAAGGGCTACACCCAGCACGACTGATTTCCAGCTCAACAGACAACCCGCCAGGCCATTGCGCAGTGCTGTGCGATTGTAGAGCCTCATGCGGCAGGTCGAGTGATGTTGTATTTCTCAAGCAGCAACGCTTTTAGCTTGTCGTTTGCTTGTTGCCGCCCGTGTGTTGCGTAGTCGGTTTTAACCCGCTTAGCGACAGCCTCGAATTCCGGGATGTAGCTTTCATCGACCGCATGTAGATACACCAGGTGTGAACCATAGGCTGAGGTGACTGGCGCACTCCATTTGTTGATCGTGAGTGACGGCAGCGATTCCGCAAATTTTACGCCAAAGGTACTCGCGATTTCCCGTGCGCTGCGTTCCGCAAAGTTGGATTGCAGCATGAACGGATCGCCAGTGGGGCGGTCGTCAGTAGCGGTTAAGCTTTCGAGTTCTACTGCGGCATCAGCGGCTGCATCATCGCGGCGATCGCGACTGAAGTAGACGTGCTGAAAGCTGTACTTCTGAGCGATTTGGTAGCTATCCCGCCGTTCTGCATAAAACGCCTGGAGTTCGGCTGTGGTGGGCTCAGAACTGGTTGCGAGATCTTCGGTGAGGAACGTGAGTTTCTGGACCAGGCGCCGGCGAATAATAGTGTCGTTGCGTTCGAGTTTGTACTTGAGGGCTTCGCGGTAATAGACCTCTTCTTCGATAAACTGATCGATGAGCCCAGACATCTCCTGCTCGGTGGGCTCACGTCCAGCCTGTGCCTGCCATTGGGCGGTCAGGCGGTCAACGTCGGAGCTAGTAATGGTGATATCTAGGTCGTCATTGGCCCGCTGGCTATCGAGCCAGAACAGGAATACGCCAATGGCAATAAACACCCAGAGGGGCTCTCGTAGCCATTTCATCAACCCGTATCACTCCCCAAGAAATTGATTGGGAACTATGGCAAAGGCGGAAGAAAAGTGGAACACGTTTAAAGAGCTTGGGGGCAGAATTAACTCTGACCCCAGTTGCTGTTGGACCTCTAGGCCGCGAACAGTTCCAGATGATGATCTGAGTTGCCAAACTGGGCATCGATCACCAGCAAGCGCTTGAAGTAGTGTGCAACGCGCAACTCTTCAGTCATGCCCATGCCGCCGTGCAGTTGAACGGCATTCTCACCAACAAAGATGCCGGCCTTGCCAACCATATGCTTCAGCGCATGAATGGTGCGCTGGGCGGTAGGGGCGTTCTGGGCCGTTTCAAGAGTGGCGCGATACAGCAGGCTCTTGCAGGTTTCGTATTCCATGAACATTTCGACCAGGCGGTGTTGCACCACCTGGAAGTCACTCATGGGATGATCAAACTGCTCGCGTTCCTGAGTGTATTCCACAGTATCTTTGTAGAGCACTTCCATGGCGCCAATCGCCTCAGCGGCAATAGCTAGAATGCCGTCGTTTATAGCCTCTGTGAGTGTTGCCAGGCCGCTGCCTGCAGCACCAACCATCTGGCTCGCAGCGACGCGGACATCGGTGAATTCGATCTCAGCAGCGCGCAAGCCATCAACAGTAGGGAAGCCCTTG